>CAJNCO010000003.1:0-122850 GCA_905221305.1 bacterium | reverse complement strand
CGAACACAGTAGTTAAGCCCTAGAACGCCGGAAGTAGTTGGGGGTTGCCCCCTGTGAGATATGGAAGTCGCTTAGCTTTTATCCGCCATAGCTCAGTTGGTAGTAGCGCATGACTGTTAATCATGATGTCGTAGGTTCGAGTCCTACTGGCGGAGTATAAATCGAAACGTTCAACTGAGCGTTTTTTTATTTATAAATATAGTGGACTGTTGAAATTTCAAATTTTAATTTTTAAATCTGTAATTACCTCTTTACTTTATTTTTAGTTCGTTTAGCTTTAAATTCTTCTTTTATAGAATTTGAAGCTTTTTTAGTTCCTTTTTTTGTTAGACTAGTGTTACTAATAAGAAAGGGAATTTTTATATGCTTCAGAAATTTTATGATCGAGCATTCGTCTTTTTGAAACTAGTTGAACAAGAATATGCCTCTTTAGGCCAGAGTTGTTTAGAGTGGGAATCACTTCATCTCCGTTTTTTACTATATTACTTAATCCGATTTAAAATTAAAAGTGATAGGGACTTTTCTCTATATCACTTTAGAACAGCTTATCGTCTATATCTAGATAAATTACTGCAAGGTGGTACAACTCTCATCCAATAGGAAGCATCTATATCATAATTACGAACGATTGTTGTAGATATATTTTAAAAAATATAGAATTAGCTTATAATCAAAGGTTTTTATATTTAGAAATGAAAGAAATTCCAAATCTTTTCTGGTGTTTCTTCTTGATAAAATAGTGTTTTTTTCTTATAATAAATTGTAAGATATAATTGCAGGTGAAATTCCTGCCATGTATATGAGAAAGGACGAGCTCCTAGTAGCTCAGACGAATTTTATTATGACTTCAGTTGTTGTTGTAGGTACCCAATGGGGTGATGAAGGTAAAGGGAAAATTACAGATTTTCTTTCTGCTAATGCAGAGGTAATTGCTCGTTATCAAGGTGGTGATAATGCTGGTCACACGATTGTGATTGATGGTAAGAAATTTAAGTTGCACTTGATTCCATCTGGAATTTTCTTTCCTGAAAAAATCTCTGTTATTGGGAATGGGATGGTTGTAAACCCTAAATCTCTAGTAAAAGAGTTGACTTATCTTCATGAAGAAGGTGTGACAACAGATAATTTGCGCATTTCGGATCGTGCGCATGTTATTTTGCCTTATCACATTGAGTTGGATCGCTTGCAGGAAGAAGCTAAGGGTGACAATAAGATTGGTACTACAATCAAGGGAATCGGTCCAGCATATATGGACAAGGCTGCTCGTGTTGGAATTCGTATTGCGGATCTTTTGGATAAGGATATTTTCCGTGAACGTTTGGAACGCAATCTTGCGGAAAAGAATCGTCTGTTTGAAAAATTATATGATAGTACCCCTATTTCAGTTGACGATATTTTTGAAGAATACTATGAGTATGGTCAACAAATCAAGCAATACGTGACAGATACATCCGTTATCTTGAATGATGCGCTTGATAATGGCAAACGTGTGCTGTTTGAAGGTGCGCAAGGTGTTATGCTAGATATCGACCAAGGTACGTATCCATTTGTTACGTCGTCAAACCCTGTCGCTGGTGGTGTGACAATTGGGTCTGGTGTTGGCCCAAGTAAGATTGACAAGGTTGTAGGTGTATGTAAAGCCTACACAAGTCGTGTAGGAGATGGACCTTTCCCAACTGAATTATTTGATGAAGTGGGGGATCGCATCCGTGAAGTAGGTCATGAATACGGTACAACAACTGGCCGTCCACGTCGTGTAGGTTGGTTTGACTCAGTTGTGATGCGTCACAGCCGCCGTGTATCTGGGATTACCAATCTTTCATTGAACTCTATAGATGTTTTGAGTGGTTTGGATACTGTGAAAATCTGTGTGGCCTATGATCTTGATGGTCAACGTATTGATTACTATCCTGCTAGTCTTGAGCAGTTGAAACGCTGCAAGCCAATCTACGAGGAATTGCCAGGTTGGTCAGAAGACATCACTGGAGTCCGTAATTTGGAAGACCTTCCTGAGAATGCACGTAACTATGTTCGTCGTGTAAGCGAGTTGGTTGGTGTTCGTATTTCTACTTTCTCAGTAGGTCCCGGTCGTGAACAAACTAATATTTTAGAAAGTGTTTGGTCATAGGAGATTTTTAAGATTAGTTTAAGACAGGTTGGGTATACTATAGACAGTTACAAGAAGACCTCCTAACTTGTTGTAACAAATATCCTAAACTTTTCTTTTTCATAATAATCTCCCTATTAAGTCACCGCATTCGGTGGCTTTTTTTGTGCTGAGAATCATGATATAATAATAAAATCGACAAGTAGGAAAAGAGAAAAACGATGAATTATACAGTTGAAGAAAAAGAAGCCTTTATGAGAGAGGCTTTGAGAGAGGCTGAGATTGCCTTAGAACACGATGAAATTCCAATTGGTTGTGTGATTGTCAAGGATGGAGAAATCATTGGTAGGGGGCATAATGCGCGCGAGGAGTTACAACGGGCGGTCATGCATGCAGAAATCATGGCTATAGAGAATGCGAATGTGAGTGAAGAGAGTTGGCGCCTGCTGGATTGCACGCTTTTTGTGACCATTGAGCCTTGTGTTATGTGTAGCGGGGCGATTGGGCTTGCCCGTATTCCAAACGTAGTTTACGGGGCTAAAAACCAGAAATTTGGTGCAGCTGGGAGCTTGTACGATATTTTGACAGATGAGCGTTTCAATCATCGTGTAGAGGTGGAAACGGGAATTTTGGAAGATGACTGTGCAGCGATTATACAGGACTTTTTCCGAAATCGACGGAAAAAATAATTTCTCTTTAAAAACAGAAGAGAATGTGGTATAATGAATAGTGGAGCAACAGTTCTGCGTGAAGCGGGTCAGGGGAGGAATCCAGCAGCCCTAAGCGATGTGAATTGTGTGCTCTTTTTTCGTGCTTTTTTCGAATAAATAAGATAAAATAGCCTAGAATAAATGATTATAGAAAAGAGAAAAATATGAAAATTCGTGGTTTTGAATTGGTTTCGAGTTTTACAGATGAAAATTTGTTACCTAAGCGTGAGACAGCCCATGCAGCTGGTTATGATTTAAAGGTTGCAGAACGCACTGTGATTGCTCCAGGAGAGATTGTTTTGGTTCCGACAGGGGTTAAGGCCTATATGCAGCCGACAGAAGTGCTCTATCTCTATGACCGTTCATCAAATCCTCGTAAGAAAGGCTTGGTCTTGATTAACTCAGTTGGTGTCATTGATGGGGATTATTATGGAAATCCTGGGAATGAGGGACATATTTTTGCGCAGATGAAGAATATTACAGACCAAGAGGTTATTCTTGAAGTTGGGGAACGTGTGGTCCAGGCTGTCTTTGCTCCATTCTTAATTGCAGATGGAGATGAGGCAGATGGCGTGCGGACTGGTGGGTTTGGCTCAACTGGACACTAAGATGAAGATTATCTTTGTACGTCATGGGGAGCCAGATTATCGTGAGTTAGAGGAACGTTCTTATGCAGGTTTTGGGATGGATTTAGCACCTTTATCTGAGAAAGGACGGCAACAAGCTCAGGAACTTTGGCAAAATCCTTTGCTACAATCGGCTAATCTACTAGTGACTTCAGCAGTAACGAGAGCTTTAGAAACGGCTTTTTATGTATCTTGTGCTACTGGCCTTCCTTTGAGGGTGGAGCCTTTGTTACACGAATGGCAGGTCTATGAATCAGGCATAGATAGATTTGAAGAGGCTAGAACACTATTTCTAGAAAACAAGGGGGAGTTGCTTTCTAATAGCCCTATTCAATATGAGACAGCTACGGAAATGAAGTCTCGGTTTCTAGAATGTATGGCTAAGTATAGAGACTACCATACTGTGGTAGTTGTCGCTCATCGAATGCTCATGCGCCAGTTTGTTCCAAATGAGAAGATTGATTTTTGCCAAGTGATTGAGTGTGAGATAGAGATTTAGAAAG
Source organism: bacterium (assembly GCA_905221305.1). Lineage (GTDB taxonomy): Bacteria > Bacillota > Bacilli > Lactobacillales > Streptococcaceae > Streptococcus. The sequence goes on along the minus strand of CAJNCO010000003.1, from coordinate 118,904 downwards.
AGGTTTATCATCGCAAAGAAAAAAGCGACATTTGTGTGTCAAAATTGTGGGTATAATTCCCCAAAATATCTAGGGCGTTGTCCTAACTGTGGGTCTTGGTCTTCTTTTGTAGAAGAGGTTGAGGTCGCCGAGGTTAAGAATGCGCGTGTATCTTTGACAGGTGAGAAAACCAAGTCCATGAAACTGGCTGAGGTGACTTCCATCAATGTCAATCGAACCAAGACGGAGATGGAGGAATTCAACCGTGTACTTGGAGGCGGAGTGGTACCAGGGAGTCTCGTCCTTATCGGTGGGGATCCAGGGATTGGGAAATCAACCCTTCTCCTACAAGTGTCAACTCAGCTGTCCCAAGTAGGGACTGTTCTCTATGTCAGTGGGGAGGAGTCTGCCCAGCAGATTAAACTCCGTGCAGAGCGCTTGGGGGATATTGATAGCGAGTTTTATCTCTATGCAGAGACCAATATGCAGAGTGTTCGCGCAGAAGTAGAAAAAATTCAGCCAGACTTCCTCATTATTGACTCCATCCAGACTATTATGTCTCCTGAGATTTCAGGGGTGCAGGGGTCTGTTTCTCAGGTGCGTGAGGTGACAGCTGAACTCATGCAGTTGGCGAAGACTAATAACATTGCTATCTTTATCGTAGGACATGTGACCAAGGAAGGGACCTTGGCTGGTCCGCGTATGTTGGAGCATATGGTGGATACGGTGCTTTACTTTGAAGGGGAGCGCCACCATACCTTTCGTATCTTGAGAGCAGTCAAAAACCGTTTTGGTTCCACTAATGAGATTGGCATCTTTGAGATGCAGTCGGGCGGATTGGTTGAGGTACTCAATCCGAGTCAAGTTTTCCTAGAGGAGCGTTTGGATGGGGCTACTGGCTCGTCAATCGTTGTGACCATGGAAGGGACCCGTCCGATTTTGGCGGAGGTTCAGGCTTTGGTAACACCAACCATGTTTGGAAATGCTAAACGAACGACGACAGGACTTGATTTCAATCGTGCAAGTCTGATTATGGCTGTTTTGGAAAAACGAGCAGGGCTTCTCTTGCAAAATCAGGATGCCTATCTCAAATCTGCTGGCGGTGTCAAATTGGATGAGCCTGCCATTGACTTAGCCGTTGCAGTGGCTATTGCCTCTAGTTACAAGGACAAGCCTACCAATCCTCAGGAATGTTTTGTGGGTGAACTGGGCTTGACCGGAGAAATTCGGCGCGTGAATCGCATCGAACAACGTATTAATGAAGCGGCAAAACTGGGCTTTACCAAGATTTATGTACCCAAGAATTCCTTGACAGGAATCACTCCACCCAAGGAAATTGAGGTCATTGGTGTGACAACGATTCAGGAAGTTTTGAAAAAGGTCTTTGCATAATCCGTGACAAATCCTCTTAAAAATGATAAGATAGGAGAAATATTTGATTATCAAATTTTTGAGGAGGGAATCGTGTCGTATTTTGAACAGTTTATGCAAGCCAATCAGGCTTATGTTGCCCTACATGGGCAGTTAAATTTGCCACTTAAACCCAAAACCAGAGTAGCTATCGTGACCTGTATGGACTCACGTCTACACGTTGCGCAAGCTCTAGGTTTGGCCCTTGGGGATGCTCATATCTTGCGGAATGCGGGTGGTCGAGTAACTGAGGACATGATTCGTTCACTGGTGATTTCCCAGCAACAAATGGGGACAAGAGAGATTGTGGTGCTTCACCATACAGACTGTGGAGCTCAAACCTTTCAAAATGAAAGTTTTCATGAACATTTGAAACACGAGCTCGGAGTCGATGTGTCTGATCAAGATTTTTTACCATTCCAGGATGTTGAAGAGAGTGTGAGAGAGGATATGCAATTGCTTCGAGAATCTCCACTGATTCCTGATGATGTGGTTATTTCAGGTGCTGTCTATGATGTGGATACAGGAAGTATGAGAGAAGTATACTAACTTTGTCTCGAAAAAATCTCATCCTAGCATAAAATCGATTGTTAAAATGTAGGATTTTTAGTTTTAATATAGCTAATATAAAATAGCATAAAACAAGGGTATAAATGTTTGCTCTTGTTTTATTTTTGATTGAAAAATAAAGGAAAAAGCGCTACAATGGTAGATGGAAAATGTTGTGAAAAAACAAGTGATACATAAATACCGGAGGAAATCATGTCTTTTTCTGATTTAAAGCTGTTTGCCCTTTCTTCTAATAGAGAATTGGCAGAGCGTGTGGCGCAAGAAATTGGGATAGAGTTGGGGAAATCGACTGTTCGCCAATTTTCAGATGGGGAGATTCAAGTCAACATTGAAGAATCAATCCGTGGAAAACACGTCTTTATCCTACAATCAACTAGTTCACCTGTAAATGATAATTTACTTGAAATTTTGATTATGGTGGACGCTTTGAAACGTGCTAGTGCAGAATCTGTCAATGTTGTTATGCCCTACTATGGCTATGCACGTCAGGATAGAAAAGCGCGCGCGCGTGAGCCAATCACAGCAAAACTCGTTGCAAACATGCTAGAAGTTGCTGGGGTAGATCGTTTGTTGACGATTGATTTGCACGCTGCACAGATTCAGGGATTCTTTGATATTCCAGTAGATCACTTGATGGGTGCTCCATTGATTGCGGACTATTTTGAACGTCGTGGCATGGTTGGCTCTGACTACGTGGTTGTCAGCCCAGACCATGGTGGGGTAACTCGTGCTCGTAAATTGGCAGAGTTTTTGAAAACTCCGATTGCGATTATTGACAAACGCCGTAGTGTAGACAAGATGAATACCAGTGAAGTGATGAACATCATTGGTAAGGTAGAAGGTAAGACTTGTATCTTGATTGACGATATGATCGATACAGCTGGAACTATTTGTCATGCGGCGGATGCTCTTGCTGAAGCAGGTGCTGTTGAGGTTTATGCAAGCTGTACGCACCCAGTACTTTCTGGCCCTGCTATGGATAATATCCAAAAATCAGCTATTAAAAAATTGGTTGTTTTGGATACTATCTACCTACCAGAAGAGCGTTTGATTGATAAGATTGAACAAATTTCGATTGCTCATCTTCTAGGCGATGCTATTATCCGTATTCACGAAAAACGTCCTCTTTCTCCCCTATTTTGTATTGAGAAAAAGGTTTAATCTTTCACTTGAAGTAGACAGAACTCCTAGCAGGTTTCTTTTCTTGCTAGGAGATTTTTATAGTCAAAATCTGCAAGCCTTTTCAAAATATGCTATACTGAGAAAAAAGGAGGATTTCTATGAGCCAAGAATATATCAATCCAAGTGATGGTGTGATTCGTCAGTATCTGGCGACCAGTAAAACGATAGCGGTAGTGGGTTTGTCCGATCGTGAAGAAACAACTAGCAATCGAGTGACCAAGGAAATGCAATCTCGGGGCTATAAAATCATTCCAGTTAATCCCAAGGCTGCAGGTGGGGAAATCTTGGGAGAAAAGGCTTATGCGAGTCTAGAAGAGATTCCTTTTCCTGTAGATATTGTCAATGTTTACCGTCGCAGTGAGTTTTTACCTGATGTTGCGCGTGATTTTCTCAAGGCGGATGCTAAGATTTTTTGGGCACAACTGGGACTTGAAAGTCTAGAAGCGGAAGAAATCTTGCGTGCTGGAGGATGCGATGACATCGTGATGAATCGTTGTATTAAGAGAGAACATACTCGCTTAATTCTTGAGCAATAAAAAGGTAGCCATGGGCTACCTTTTTGTATTATAAAGTACCAATCAATGCTTGCATGCCAAGACTGGTAAGGATGATGGCAATCCAGCAAAGGGCTCCAAGAAGAATGGATTTACCGCTGGATTTGACCATGGCTACTAGATTGGTTTTGAGACCGATAGCACTCATGGCCATGATAATGAGAAATTTGGAGAGTTGTTTGAGAGGGGTGAAGAAGCTACTAGACACGCCGAGAGAGGTGAGAAGAGTCGTTAAGAGAGAGGCCAGGATAAAATAAAGGATAAAAAGTGGGAAGACTTTTTTTAGTTGGAAACCCTGGCTATTTTTTTGTTGGCGACTTTGCCAGTAGGAGAGGAAGAGAGTGATGGGAATAATAGCCAGAGTTCGTGTGAGTTTGACAATGGTTGCAGATTCAAGGGTATTGGTCTGATAAAGACTGTCCCAGGAGCTGGCGGTAGCCGTTACAGAAGAAGTATCGTTGACTGCAGTTCCTGCAAAGAGGGCAAAACCTTCATTGGATAGGTGAAGCCATGTTCCTAGCGTTGGAAAGATAAGTGCTGCTAAGACATTGAAGAAAAAGATAACGGAGATGGCTTGGGCAACTTCTTTTTCCTTGGCATGGATAACGGGTGCTGTCGCAGCAATGGCAGAACCACCACAGATAGAAGAACCCACTCCAATCAAGGTAGCCAGTTTTGTGTCTAGCGCAAAGAAACGCTGGAAGAGGTAGGCAACGATTAAGGAAATCGAAATGGTGGAAAGGATGACGGGGAGTGAAGATTGTCCAACTGCGAAGACTTGCGAGATATTGAGACCAAAACCGAGTAAGATAACGGCATACTGGAGCAATTTCTTGGAACTAAAGGTCAAACCTGCGTCTAGTTGTTTGTAGGGTGAGAGCCAGGGGTGGAGGAGCATTCCAGCAAAAACTGCAAAGACAGGTGCCCCCACGACGGGGAAAAATCCTCCCAGGAACCAAGATACGATAGAAATGAGAAGGCAGGCCAAGATTCCTGCTCCATTTTTTGATAAAAATGACATATAAACCTCCGAAAATAAGCACTTATTATTATAGTCCTGTTGAGAAGAAAAGTAAAACAGAAAGTGAAAATGCGGGTTTCAGATGGATTTTGCGGTCAGGGAGCTTTTGTAGTATAATAGTACTATGTTCTGTAAGCAAGGGGGATATCTATGGACTTAACCAAGCGCTTTAATAAACAGTTAGACAAGATTCAAGTTTCGTTGATTCGCCAGTTTGATCAGGCTATTTCGGAGATTCCTGGGGTCTTGCGTTTGACCTTGGGGGAACCTGATTTTACAACGCCAGATCATATCAAGGAGGCAGCCAAGCGAGCCATTGACCAGAACCAATCCTACTATACAGGGATGAGCGGTTTACTGACCTTGCGCCAGGCTGCTAGCGACTTTGTAAAAGAAAAGTACCAGCTAGATTATAATCCTGAAAATGAAATCTTGGTTACAATTGGGGCAACAGAGGCTTTATCTGCTACTTTGACAGCTATTTTGGAAGAGGGGGACAAGGTGCTCTTGCCAGCTCCTGCTTATCCAGGATATGAGCCGATTGTCAATCTAGTTGGGGCAGAGATTGTCGAGATTGATACAACTGAAAATGGTTTTGTCTTGACTCCTGAGATGTTGGAAAAGGCCATTTTGGAGCAAGGGGATAAGCTCAAAGCTGTTATTCTCAACTATCCAGCCAATCCGACAGGAATTACCTATAGTCGGGAGCAGTTGGAAGCCTTGGCAGACGTTTTACGCAAGTATGAGATTTTTGTGATCTGTGATGAGGTCTACTCAGAATTAACCTATACAGGGGAAGCTCATGTGTCTCTGGGAACTATGCTGAGAGACCAGGCTATTATTATCAATGGCTTGTCTAAATCGCATGCTATGACAGGTTGGCGTTTAGGCTTTATCTTTGCTCCTGCAACTTTCACAGCTCAGTTAATCAAGAGTCACCAATATTTGGTTACTGCTGCAAATACGATGGCTCAACATGCTGCAGTGGAGGCTTTGACCGCTGGTAAAAACGACGCAGAGCCTATGAAAAAGGAATACATCCAGCGTCGAGATTATATCATCGAAAAGATGACTGCTCTTGGTTTTGAGATTATCAAACCAGATGGGGCCTTCTATATCTTTGCTAAGATTCCAGCGGGCTACAATCAAGACTCCTTTGCTTTTCTGAAGGATTTTGCCTATAAGAAGGCTGTTGCCTTTATCCCTGGTGCAGCCTTTGGACGTTACGGAGAAGGCTATGTGCGTCTGTCTTATGCAGCCAGCATGGAAACGATCAGAGAGGCCATGAAACGACTTGAGGAGTACATGAGAGAAGCATGATCCAGTCTATCACGAGTCAAGGCTTGGTGCTCTACAATCGAAACTTTCGTGAGGATGACAAGCTAGTCAAAATTTTTACCGAGCAGGCGGGCAAGCGCATGTTTTTCGTTAAACACGCTGGCCAGTCCAAACTAGCTCCAGTTATTCAGCCCTTGGTGTTGGCACGATTTCTCTTGCGCATCAATGATGATGGGCTTAGCTACATCGAGGACTACCATGAGGTGATGACCTTTCCAAAGATTAATAGTGATCTCTTTGTTATGGCCTATGCTACCTATGTGGCAGCTCTTGCAGATGCTAGTTTGCAGGATGATCAGCAGGATGCTCCCTTGTTTGCTTTCTTGAGGAAGACTCTGGAGTTGATGGAAGCAGGGATAGATTATCAGGTCTTAACCAATATTTTTGAAATTCAAATCTTGACTCGATTTGGAATTGGGCTCAATTTTAATGAGTGTGTCTTTTGCCATCGGGTGGGTCAGGCCTTTGACTTTTCTTTCAAATATGGAGCCTGCCTCTGCCCAGAGCATTATAATGAAGATGAGAGACGTTGTCATCTAAATCCCAATATCCCTTATCTGCTCAATCAATTTCAGGCTATTGATTTTGAAACCTTGGAGACTATTTCGCTTAAGGCCGAAATCAAGCAAGAGCTACGCCAATTTATGGATCAACTCTACGAAGAGTACGTTGGGATTCACCTAAAATCAAAGAAATTTATTGATTCCCTGGCAGACTGGGGACAATTACTAAAAGAGGAAGATAAATGAAAAAAATTGCAGTAGATGCTATGGGGGGCGATTACGCACCTCAAGCCATCGTTGAGGGTGTCAATCAAGCCCTAGCTGACTTTTCAGATATTGAGATTCAACTCTACGGAGATGAAAGTAAGATTAAGCAATATCTAACAGCGACAGATCGCGTCAGCATTATCCATACGGATGAGAAAATTGACTCAGATGATGAGCCGACAAAAGCTATCCGTAAGAAGAAAAATGCCAGCATGGTATTAGCAGCCAAGGCAGTTAAAGAGGGAGAAGCAGACGCTGTCCTCTCAGCTGGGAACACAGGTGCCTTGTTGGCAGCAGGATTCTTCATCGTGGGTCGTATCAAGAACATCGATCGTCCTGGACTTATGTCTACCTTGCCGACCATTGATGGAAAAGGCTTTGACATGCTAGACCTTGGAGCCAATGCAGAAAATACAGCCCATCATCTGCACCAATACGCTGTCCTAGGTTCCTTCTATGCGAAAAATGTTCGTGGGATTTCGAAACCACGTGTTGGTTTGCTCAACAATGGAACAGAAAGCAGCAAGGGAGATCCGCTTCGTAAGGAAACATACGACTTGCTAGTAGCTGATGAAAGTTTGAACTTTGTCGGAAACGTGGAAGCGCGTGATCTGATGAATGGCGTTGCGGATGTTGTCGTAACAGATGGTTTCACGGGAAACGCTGTTCTCAAATCCATTGAAGGGACAGCCATGGGAATCATGGGCTTACTTAAAAATGCTATTACGGGTGGTGGCCTTAGAGCGAAGCTAGGTGCTCTACTTCTCAAGGATAGTCTTAAGGGGTTGAAGACACAGCTCAACTATTCAGATGTTGGAGGAGCAGTCTTGTTTGGCGTCAAGGCGCCAGTTGTAAAAACTCATGGCTCAAGTGATGCCAATGCTGTGTACAGTACGATTCGTCAGATTCGTACCATGCTAGAAACAGACGTAGTTGCTCAAACTGCGCGTGAATTTTCAGGAGAATAAAAAAGATGACAGAAAAAGAAATTTTTGACCGTATTGTAACCATTATCCAAGAGAGACAGGGAGAAGACTTTGCCGTAACAGAATCCTTAAGTTTGAAAGACGATATAGATGCGGACTCAGTGGACTTGATGGAGTTTGTCTTGACACTAGAAGATGAATTTGGTATCGAAATCACTGATGAGGAAATCGATCAACTTCAAAGTGTAGCGGATGTAGTAGCGATTATTAAAGATAAAAAATAGCCAAAAGCAACATGCAAGTCATGTTGTTTTTTATTTGCAGAAAAAAGAGAAACTTTTAGTAGAAATTGCGAATAAAGAGATGAGAAAGAAAAAGGAGGAACATTTATGTATGTGACTGGTTTTTATCCGTGGTTCATTAAGTGGTTTTTAAAATAAAAATGAATGAATAGTTCATTTTCGAATTGTTTTTCGAATAGATAGGTAAGGAAAAAGGGAAGGAGATTACGCGATGCATTTACCAATCTTATTGCCATGGTTGATCAAATGGTATTTAAAATAAATGAAATTTACCTGTTCATTTTAAATTACTTCTCGAATAGATAAGTGAGAAGAAAAGGAAGGAGAGAAGAAAATGATTTCAGTAATTTACCCAATCTGGCTATTTAAGTTGCTTAGAGGTTAAGGATTAAATATATAGAAAAAATAAGGAGAAAAAAGATGACAAATTTTGACAACATGGAACAGAACTTTGTAGCTCTTACAGAAGAAGAGTTGACGGATGTGAATGGGGGAGCATGGCCGATTGTAGCTTGGGTGATTGCTAATCCTGTGACAGCAGCTAAAATTGCTGGTGGAATTACTGCAGCAGGAATTGCAGGTTATAATTATGTGACGGGTAGATGGTAATAGAAGGAGGAGATGATATGGAAAAATCTATTTTAAAATTTGAAACAATGACTGATACGGACTTGCAGGAAATTCAAGGGGGAGCCTTTCCCCTTCTTATCCCTGTGGCAGTTGGTTTTGTAAAAGGTTTTGTATATACAGGTGGAGCTATTTTAACAACTCGAGCACTCTTTTCAGGTAAATAGGAGTCTGCTATGAAAAAAATCTTATTAGGATTTGCTGAGGGGTATTTTGTCGTATCGATTATTCTTTATATCGCAACGTATTTGATTATGAAAAATCCGATCAATACTCTGTTTTATCCAGAAACCTATCCAATTCTGCTTGGTCTGTTTTATGTAGGATACAAGTACAAAACAAAAGAAAGTACGATTGGAAATTGATGAACCATCAGATCGGAGTTTGAGATGAAAGTTGTTCAATTACTACAAAAAGCTTGGCCAGAGTTTATTGTATTGTCTAGCTCGATGGCTTATCTAATGATTAGAATCGTGGCTAATATAAACAAAATAAATCTACCTACGTGGTTTTAATGTTTTGATATACCTACGATTTCATTATTTTTGATGACATTTATCTTACTTTATAGAAATATCATTTCAGAATAGTTTATTTCTAGGCATTCATTTTTTAACGGTTACTTTAAACAGGCAGAACTTTTGTTCTGCCTTTTTTACATTTAAATGATAGTTTATGCTTTTTAAAGTGCGTTTCAGGTGCAAAAATAGTTTATTTAGGAATATTTTCCTGTTTTTATCCTTATTTGGTTAAAATAATCTTACAAATTTTTAAAGAGATTGTTAGAAAAAGGAGAAGGATATGAAATTTAGGAAAAGGCACTATCGTCCCCAGGTGGATCAGATGGATTGTGGCGTGGCTTCTTTGGCTATGGTCTTTGGTTACTACGGTAGTTATTACTCCTTAGCTCATCTACGAGAGTTAGCCAAGACGACCATGGATGGGACGACCGCTTTGGGACTTGTAAAGGTGGCAGAGGAGATTGGGTTTGAGACGCGGGCTATCAAGGCGGATATGACGCTCTTTGATCTGCCAGATTTGACCTTTCCTTTTGTGGCTCATGTGCTCAAGGAAGGGAAATTGCTCCACTATTATGTGGTGACAGGTCAGGATAAAAAGCACATCTATATCGCTGATCCAGATCCTGGTGTCAAGCTGACCAAGATTTCCCGTGAGCGATTTGCGCAAGAGTGGACAGGGGTTAGTATTTTTATGGCACCATCTCCGGGCTATAAACCTCATAAGGAGAAGAAACAGGGGCTCCTATCCTTCTTGCCGATTTTACTCAAACAGCATGGCTTAATTACCAATATCGTCCTAGCGACACTCTTGGTGACCTTGATCAATATCGTGGGTTCCTACTATCTGCAGTCCATCATTGATAGTTACGTACCAGACCAGATGCGCTCGACACTGGGTATTATCTCTATTGGGCTGGTCATCGTCTATATCCTCCAGCAAATTTTGTCCTACGCGCAGGAATATCTCCTACTAATCCTTGGGCAACGTCTGTCAATTGATGTGATTTTGTCCTACATCAAGCATGTTTTTCACCTGCCGATGTCCTTTTTCGCGACACGCAGGACAGGAGAAATCGTATCTCGTTTTACAGATGCCAACAGTATCATCGATGCGTTGGCGTCGACCATTCTTTCGATTTTCCTAGATGTGTCGACGATTTTGATTATCTCGCTTGTCTTATTTTCACAAAATATGACACTCTTTTTTATTAGTCTGCTTGCGCTTCCCATCTATATAGTGATTATCTTTGCCTTTATGAAGCCGTTTGAAAAGATGAATCGGGATACCATGGAAGCTAATGCGGTTCTGTCTTCTTCTATCATCGAGGACATCAACGGTATTGAGACCATTAAGTCGTTGACCAGTGAAAGTTCGCGCTATCAAAAGATTGACAAGGAATTTGTGGCTTATCTGAAAAAATCCTTTACCTATAGTCGGGCAGAAAGCCAGCAAAAGGCACTGAAAAAAGTTGCCCAGCTCCTGCTCAATGTTGCCGTTCTCTGGCTAGGAGCCATTCTTGTTATGGATGGGAAAATGAGTTTGGGCCAGCTGATTACCTATAATACCTTGCTTGTTTACTTTACCAATCCCTTGGAAAATATCATCAACCTACAAACCAAACTTCAGACAGCGCAGGTCGCCAATAACCGTCTAAATGAGGTTTATCTGGTAGCTTCGGAGTTTGAGGAGAAGAAAACGGTAGAAGATCTGAGTATGATGAAAGGGGATATGACCTTTAAGCAGGTTTACTACAAGTATGGCTATGGTCGAGACGTCTTGTCAGATATTAATTTGACCATTCCGCAAGGGTCTAAGGTGGCTTTTGTGGGGATTTCAGGGTCAGGAAAGACCACCTTGGCCAAGATGATGGTTAATTTCTACGATCCAAGTCAGGGAGAGATTAGTCTGGGTGGTGTCAATCTCAATCAGATTGACAAAAAGGCTTTGCGCCAGTACATCAACTATTTGCCTCAACAGCCCTATGTCTTTAACGGAACGATTTTGGAGAATCTTCTCCTTGGAGCCAAGGAGGGGACGACTCAGGAAGATATCTTACGAGCAGTCGAGTTGGCAGAGATTCGGGAGGATATTGAGCGCATGCCACTGAATTACCAGACAGAATTAACTTCGGATGGAGCAGGTATTTCTGGGGGGCAACGGCAGCGAATTGCTCTGGCGCGTGCTCTTTTAACGGATGCGCCTGTTCTGATATTGGATGAGGCGACCAGCAGTCTGGATATCTTGACAGAGAAGCGGATTGTCGATAATCTCATGGCTTTGGACAAGACCTTGATTTTCATTGCCCATCGCTTGACCATCGCTGAGCGGACAGAGAAGGTTGTTGTTTTGGAGCAGGGCAAGATTGTCGAAGAGGGTACCCATGTAGACTTGCTTGCACAGGATGGCTTTTACGCCCATTTGGTCAATAGCTAGAAAGAGGAGAAGATGAAACCAGAATTTTTAGAAAGTGCGGAGTTTTATAATCGTCGTTATCATAATTTTTCCAGTCGGGTGATTTTACCTATGTCACTTCTGTTCGTGTTTCTGTTAGGATTTGCAGTTTTTGCAGAGAAGGAGATGAGTTTGTCTACCAGAGCGACAGTCGAACCTAGTCGGATCATTGCCAACATCCAGTCTACTAGCAACCAACGCATTGTGGCAAATTATCTGGAAGAAAACAAACTAGTCAAGCAGGGGGAACTCCTCGTTCAGTACCAGCAAGGGGCGGAGGCTGTCCAGGTTGAGGCATATGCCAGTCAATTGGAAATGTTAAAGGATCAAAAAAAGCAGTTGGGATATTTGCAATCCAGTTTGAAAGAGGGGAGTGATCAATTTCCAGAGGCGGATAAGTTTGGTTATCAGGAGATGTTTCGAGATTATCTCAGCCAAGCGAATGGTCTAAGAAGTAATGTTTCTCAGCAAAATGCCAGCATCTCCTCGCAGAATGCGGCAGCAAGTCAGAGCCAGGCCGAGATTGGCAATCTTATCAGTCAAACAGAGGATAAAATCCGAGACTACAAAACAGCTAAGTCAGCGATTGAAACAGGAGCTCAATTGGATAGTCAGAATCCAGCCTACTCTTTTTACCAGACCTATAAAAATCAAGGTGAAGAAGATTCGCAAGCTAAATCGCAAGTTATTGCGCAAGTGGATGCTCAAATTACCCAGCTAGAGTCTAGTCTAGCTACGTATCGTGTACAGTATGCGGGTTCTGGAGCTCAACAGGCCCACGCAACGGGACTGGATAGTCAGCTGGAATCGCTCAAGTCTCAGCACTTAGTTAAAGTCGGTCAGGAATTAACTCTTCTAGATCAGAAAATTTTGGAGGCGGAATCGGGTAAGAAGGTACAGGGAGGTCTCCTCGACAAGGGGAAGATTACAGCAAGTGAGGATGGGGTGCTTCATCTCAATCCTGAGACTAGTGAATCTACGATGGTCGCAGAAGGAACCCTGCTAGCCCAACTCTACCCATCCTTGGAAAAAGAAGGGAAAACCAAACTCACAGCTTATCTCAGTTCAAAAGATGTTGCTAGAGTCAAGATTGGGGACTCTGTTCGTTATACTACGACTAATGATGCCAAGAATCAAATTTTCCTGGATTCTACGATTACAAGTATCGATGCGACAGCTACAAAAACTGAACAAGGAAATTTCTTTAAAATTGAGGCGGAGACCCATCTGACTTCTGAGCAGGCTACAAAACTTCGCTATGGTTTAGAAGGCCGCCTGCAGATGATTACGGGAAAGAAAAGCTATCTCCGTTATTTTTGGGATCAATTTTTGAATAAAGGGTAATATTCGTGTTTTTCAGAGGATAAATGATTTTTAAACTGTAAGAAGAGCTTATCTTGCAGTTTTTCTTTACGCTTGAAACAGGAAAACGTTATTTATTCGTAAAAATCTTGAATTTTTCATACTTTTGTGGTAGAATGTGCTCAAGTAAAACGAAAGGCGAACTTTAAAATGTCAAAACAACTGATCTATTCGGGAAAAGCCAAGGATATCTATACAACTGAGGATGAAAATCTCATTATTTCAACTTACAAGGACCAGGCAACTGCCTTCAACGGTGTCAAGAAGGAGCAGATTGCGGGCAAGGGAGTCTTGAATAATCAGATTTCATCTTTTATTTTTGAGAAATTAAATGCGGCTGGTGTAGCGACTCACTTTGTGGAGAAACTTTCGGACACGGAACAACTCAATAAAAAGGTTGAGATTATTCCTTTGGAAGTTGTGCTCCGCAACTACACGGCTGGTTCCTTTTCAAAACGTTTTGGCGTAGAAGAAGGTATTGCATTTGAGACTCCGATTGTCGAATTTTACTATAAAAATGATGATTTGGATGATCCCTTTATCAATGACGAGCATGTGAAATTCCTTAAAATTGCGGATGATCAGCAGATTGCCTACTTGAAGGAAGAGACGCGTCGTATCAATGAGCTTTTGAAAGCTTGGTTTGCTGAGATTGGCCTTAAATTGATTGACTTTAAGTTAGAGTTTGGTTTTGACAAGGATGGCAAGATTATCTTGGCAGACGAGTTTTCACCAGATAACTGCCGTTTGTGGGATGCAGATGGCAACCACATGGACAAGGATGTTTTCCGCCGTGGCTTGGGTGAATTGACGGATGTTTACGAGATTGTCTGGGAGAAATTGCAGGGTTTGAAATAATCTGTTATTAACGGAAAACCTTCGTCTTTCAGATGTAAGGACTCAGGTTGTAAAGGTCCCCCAGACATTTTCACTCCGTCGGGGACTAGGTGAACTGACAGATGTTTACGAGATTGTCTGGGAAAAGTTGCAGGAATTGAAATAACAACCTCAAGGTCGTTTGGGAACATTGCAAGAGCTGAAATAAAGGAATAAGAATTGATGGATAAACGTATTTTTGTTGAGAAAAAGGCTGATTTTCAGGTTAAGTCAGAGAGTTTGGTGAGAGAGCTCCAGCACAACTTAGGACTGTCAACTTTGAAAAGTATTCGCATTGTGCAGGTTTATGATGTCTTTGATTTGGCAGAGGACTTGTTTGCACCTGCAGAGAAGCACATCTTCTCTGAGCAGGTAACAGACCATGTCTTGGATGAATCAGCCGTACAAGCGGATCTTACCAACTATGCTTTCTTTGCCATTGAAAGTTTGCCAGGGCAATTTGACCAGCGTGCAGCTTCTTCACAGGAAGCCTTGCTTTTACTGGGAAGTTCGAGTGATGTGACAGTCAACACAGCCCAGCTTTACTTGGTCAATAAGGATATTGATGCGACTGAGTTGGAAGCGGTCAAGAACTACCTGCTCAACCCAGTTGATTCTCGTTTCAAGGACATCACTACAGGGATTGCCAAGCAGGAATTTTCAGAGTCAGACAAGACTATTCCTAAATTGACTTTCTTTGAAAGTTATACGGCAGAAGACTTTGCCCGCTACAAGGCAGAGCAAGGGATGGCCATGGAAGTGGATGATTTGCTCTTTATCCAAGACTACTTCAAGTCAATCGGACGAGTGCCGACGGAAACAGAGCTCAAGGTTTTGGACACTTACTGGTCTGACCACTGCCGTCACACGACTTTTGAGACCGAGTTGAAACAGATTGACTTCTCAGCTTCTAAATTCCAAAAGCAATTGCAGGCGACTTATGACAAGTATATTGCCATGCGTGATGAGTTGGGACGTTCGGAGAAACCACAAACCTTAATGGATATGGCGACTATTTTTGGTCGTTATGAGCGTGCTAATGGTCGTTTGGACGATATGGAAGTGTCTGACGAAATCAATGCATGCTCGGTTGAAATCGAAGTGGACGTTGATGGTGTCAAGGAACCTTGGCTCCTTATGTTCAAAAACGAAACCCACAACCACCCAACGGAAATTGAACCATTTGGTGGGGCTGCTACTTGTATCGGTGGAGCCATTCGTGACCCGCTGTCAGGTCGTTCCTACGTTTATCAAGCGATGCGTATCTCAGGCGCTGGTGATATTACAGCGCCGATTTCAGAAACTCGTGCTGGTAAATTGCCACAACAAGTCATTTCGAAGACAGCGGCTCACGGTTATTCTTCATATGGTAACCAGATTGGGCTTGCGACGACTTATGTTCGTGAATACTTCCACCCAGGCTTTGTAGCTAAACGCATGGAGCTAGGTGCCGTTGTTGGTGCTGCTCCTAAGGAAAATGTAGTCCGTGAAAAACCGGAAGCTGGCGATGTGATTATCTTGCTCGGTGGTAAGACTGGACGTGATGGTGTCGGTGGTGCAACGGGATCTTCTAAGGTTCAAACAGTTGAGTCTGTAGAGACTGCCGGTGCTGAGGTTCAAAAAGGGAATGCCATCGAAGAGCGCAAGATCCAACGCCTTTTCCGTAATGGCGATGTCACTCGTCTCATCAAGAAGTCCAATGACTTTGGAGCAGGTGGTGTCTGTGTGGCTATCGGTGAATTGGCAGATGGTCTTGAAATCGACCTCAACAAGGTGCCTCTTAAATACCAAGGCTTGAATGGTACAGAAATTGCCATTTCTGAATCACAAGAACGGATGGCAGTTGTGGTGCGTCCTGAAGACGTAGATGCCTTCGTTGCGGAATGTAATAAAGAAAATATTGACGCTGTTGTGGTTGCGACAGTGACTGAAAAACCAAATCTTGTCATGCACTGGAATGGTGAGACAATCGTGGACTTGGAACGCCGTTTCCTTGATACCAATGGTGTGCGTGTCGTTGTCGATGCCAAGGTTGTGGACAAGGATGTCAAGCTTCCAGAAGAGCGCAAGACAAGTGCTGAAACCCTTGAAGCGGATACTCTTGCAGTCCTATCTGACCTCAACCATGCGAGTCAAAAAGGCTTGCAGACCATCTTTGACTGCTCGGTCGGTCGTTCAACGGTTAACCACCCACTTGGTGGTCGCTACCAACTCACGCCAACTGAGGCATCTGTGCAGAAATTGCCAGTTCAACACGGTGTGACTCACACTGCGTCTGTCATGGCCCAAGGATTCAATCCATATGTGGCAGAATGGTCTCCATACCACGGTGCTGCCTATGCGGTTATCGAAGCAACTGCTCGTTTAGTAGCCACTGGTGCCAACTGGTCTAAGGCCCGATTCTCTTATCAAGAGTATTTTGAGCGGATGGACAAGCAAGCTGAGCGTTTTGGTCAGCCAGTAGCAGCTCTTCTAGGCTCCATCGAAGCACAAATCCAACTTGGCTTGCCATCTATCGGTGGTAAGGACTCTATGTCTGGTACCTTTGAAGAATTGACCGTACCACCAACCTTGGTTGCCTTTGGGGTGACGACAGCGAATAGCCGTAAGGTCCTCTCTCCTGAGTTCAAGACTGTTGGTGAAAACATCTACTACATCCCAGGTCAAGCCCTCTCTGCAGAGATTGATTTTGATTTGATTAAGTCTAACTTTGCTCGATTTGAAGCTATCCAAGCTGAACACAAAGTAACATCTGCATCAGCTGTTAAATATGGTGGTGCCCTTGAAAGCTTGGCTCTTGCTACCTTTGGGAACCATATCGGTGCAGAGGTGAACTTGCCTGAACTTGAGACAGCCTTGACAGCTCAATTGGGCGGATTTATCTTCACATCTCCTGAAGAAATCGCTGGAGTAGAGAAGATTGGACAAACAAGCGCAGACTTTACACTCCTTGTCAACGGTGTGAAGCTAGATGGACAGAAACTTGACAGTGCCTTCCAAGGGAAACTGGAAGAAGTTTACCCAACTGAATTTGCCCAAGCTAAAGAATTGGCTGAAGTGCCAGCTGTCGCTTCTGACGCAGTTATCAAAGCCAAGGAAACTATTGAAAAACCGGTGGTTTACATCCCAGTCTTCCCAGGAACAAACTCAGAATATGACTCAGCTAAAGCCTTCGAAAAAGAAGGTGCAGAAGTCAACTTGGTGCCATTCGTGACCTTGAATGGAGAAGCCATTGTCAAGTCAGTTGAAACCATGGTTGACAACATCGGCAAGGCTAACATCCTCTTCTTTGCAGGTGGATTCTCAGCTGCGGATGAGCCGGATGGATCAGCTAAATTTATCGTGAATATCTTGCTCAATGAAAAAGTGCGTGCAGCCATTGATAGCTTTATCGCTCGTGGTGGCTTGATTATCGGTATCTGTAATGGGTTCCAGGCCTTGGTCAAATCAGGTCTTCTTCCATACGGGAACTTCGAGGATGCTAACAGTACTAGTCCAACCCTCTTCTACAATGATGCCAACCAGCACGTGGCTAAGATGGTGGAAACTCGGATTGCCAATACTAACTCGCCATGGTTGGCTGGAGTGCAAGTGGGCGATATCCATGCCATCCCAGTATCGCACGGTGAAGGGAAGTTTGTCGTGACGGCTGAGGAATTTGCAGAGCTCCGTGACAATGGTCAAATCTTTAGCCAATATGTTGACTTTGAAGGCAAACCAAGCATGGATTCTAAGTACAATCCGAATGGTTCGGTAAATGCCATCGAAGGAATTACTAGCAAGAACGGCCAAATTATCGGTAAGATGGGCCACTCAGAACGTTATGAAGACGGTCTTTTCCAAAACATCCCAGGAAATAAAGACCAGCACCTGTTCGCGTCGGCTGTGCGTTATTTCACAGGGAAATAAAAGGTATAAAAAATGACATACGAAGTAAAATCTCTTAATGAAGAATGTGGTGTTTTCGGTATCTGGGGACATCCAGACGCTGCTAAATTGACCTATTTTGGTCTCCACAGTCTTCAGCACCGTGGTCAGGAGGGGGCAGGAATCCTCTCCAATGATCAGGGGAAATTGAAGCGTCATCGTGATATGGGGCTTTTATCAGAAGTGTTCAGAAATCCAGCTAATTTGGATAAACTAACTGGAACGAGCGCGATTGGACATGTTCGTTATGCGACTGCTGGCGAAGCTTCTGTGGATAACATCCAGCCCTTCCTCTTTCGCTTTCATGATATGCAGTTTGGACTTGCTCACAACGGAAACTTGACCAATGCAGAATCGCTCAAGCAAGAATTGGAACAAAGAGGAGCTATTTTCAGTTCAACTTCGGACTCAGAAATCTTGGCTCACCTCATTCGTCGGAGTCACAATCCCAACTTGATGGGCAAAATCAAAGAGGCGCTCAGCCTTGTAAAAGGTGGCTTTGCTTATATCCTGCTGTTTGAGGACAAGTTGATTGCTGCGCTTGATCCTAATGGCTTCCGTCCACTTTCTATTGGGAAAATGGCAAACGGAGCGGTGGTGGTTTCGTCAGAAACCTGTGCTTTTGAAGTTATTGGTGCTGAGTGGATTCGCGATGTAAAACCAGGAGAGATTGTAATCTTAGATGACAATGGGATTCAGTACGATAGCTATACGAATGATACCCAGTTGGCGATTTGCTCTATGGAGTATATTTATTTTGCTCGTCCTGACTCTAATATCCATGGTGTCAACGTCCATACGGCTCGCAAACGTATGGGAGCCCAATTAGCGCGTGAATTCAAGCACGAAGCGGATATCGTCGTCGGTGTGCCAAATTCCTCACTCAGCGCAGCCATGGGATTTGCAGAAGAATCTGGTCTGCCAAATGAAATGGGTCTGATCAAAAACCAATACACCCAACGCACCTTTATCCAACCGACTCAAGAATTGCGGGAGCAAGGGGTGCGGATGAAACTGTCTGCTGTTTCGGGTGTTGTCAAAGGCAAACGTGTGGTTATGGTGGATGATTCCATTGTTCGTGGGACGACCTCTCGCCGTATCGTTCAGCTCTTGAAAGAAGCAGGTGCTTCTGAAGTTCACGTTGCTATTGGCAGTCCAGCGCTAGCTTATCCATGTTTTTACGGGATTGATATCCAGACGCGTCAGGAGCTGATTGCGGCCAATCATACGGTCGAAGAAACTCGCCAAATCATTGGTGCGGATAGCCTGACCTATCTTTCGATTGATGGCTTGATTGATTCTATCGGGATTGAAACAGATGCGCCGAATGGTGGTCTCTGTGTCGCTTACTTTGACGGGGACTACCCAACTCCTCTCTACGACTATGAAGAAGACTATCGTAGAAGTTTGGAAGAAAAGACCAGTTTTTACAAATAGACGGATAAAGACTCTCCATTAAAGAAAAGGAATGAATAAAATGACGAATAAAAATGCTTATGCGCAGTCTGGTGTGGATGTTGAAGCGGGTTATGAAGTTGTTGAACGGATTAAAAAGCATGTGGCTCGTACGGAGCGTGCAGGTGTTATGGGAGCTCTTGGTGGTTTTGGTGGCATGTTTGACCTTTCAAAAACAGGTGTCAAAGAGCCGGTCTTGATCTCAGGAACTGATGGTGTCGGAACCAAACTCATGCTGGCCATCAAGTACGACAAGCATGATACGATTGGGCAGGACTGTGTGGCTATGTGTGTCAATGATATCATCGCTGCAGGTGCGGAGCCCCTCTATTTCCTCGACTATGTCGCAACTGGTAAAAATGAACCAGCTAAACTAGAACAAGTCGTTGCTGGTGTGGCTGAAGGTTGTGTGAAGGCAGGCGCTGCCCTCATCGGTGGGGAAACGGCTGAGATGCCTGGTATGTACGGCGAAGATGACTACGACTTGGCTGGATTTGCGGTCGGCGTAGCTGAAAAATCTCAAATCATAGACGGCTCAAAGGTGTCTGAAGGCGATGTTCTTCTCGGACTTGCCTCAAGTGGGATTCACTCAAATGGTTACTCCCTCGTTCGTCGTGTTTTTGCGGACTACACAGGTGAGGAAGTCTTGCCGGAATTGGAAGGCAAGAAACTCAAGGAAGTCCTTCTTGAGCCGACTCGTATCTATGTCAAGGCTGTCTTGCCACTCATCAAGGAAGAGTTAGTCAACGGCATTGCCCACATCACAGGTGGCGGCTTTATCGAGAATGTTCCTCGTATGTTTGCGGCTGACCTAGCTGCGGAAATTGAAGAAGACAAGGTACCAGTTTTACCAATCTTCAAAGCCCTTGAAAAATACGGTCAGATCAAGCACGAAGAAATGTTTGAAATCTTCAATATGGGTGTGGGACTCATGCTGGCAGTTAGCCCTGAAAATGTAGGTCGCGTCAAGGAATTGTTGGATGAACCAGTCTATGAAATTGGTCGCATCATCAAGAAAGAAAACGAAAGTGTCATCATCAAATGAAAAAAATAGCGGTTTTTGCCTCTGGTAATGGCTCAAATTTTCAGGTGATTGCGGAACAATTTCCGGTGGAGTTTGTCTTTTCAGATCATCGTGACGCCTATGTGCTAGAGCGTGCAGAAAAGCTCGGTGTCCTGTCCTATGCTTTTGAACTCAAGGAGTTTGAGAATAAGGTAGACTACGAAGCAGCTCTTGTCGAACTCTTGGAAGAACATCAGATTGACTTGGTTTGCCTCGCCGGCTACATGAAAATCGTTGGGCCAACTTTATTAGCAGCTTATGAAGGTCGAATTATCAACATTCATCCAGCCTATCTGCCAGAATTTCCAGGAGCTCATGGGATTGAGGACGCTTGGAAAGCTGGGGTTGCTGATAGTGGCGTGACCATTCACTGGGTAGACTCTGGTGTGGATACAGGAAAGGTTATCAAGCAAGTCCGTGTGCCACGTCTAGCTGATGATACCATCGAAAGCTTTGAAGCTCGCATTCATGAGGCAGAGTACAAGTTGTATCCAGAGGTGTTGGATAACTTGGGAGTGGAGAGAAGGTAAGAGGTAAATCATGTTTTGATTGCGCAATCTTGCTAGGAGAAAAAATGGTTGAACTGAAATTGGTAGATGAGAGCAGTTTTCAGGCAGTGCTGGATTTGAAAATATCAGAAGCTGATGAACGAGCACGTTTCGTAGCTCCAAATGTGCGCTCTTTAGCTGATGCATGGCTCTACCGGAAAAACGAAGATGTGTTTCCGATGGCAATCTATTGGGATAAGCAAGTGGTTGGCTTTCTCCTGCTAGAAATAGACAAGGATGAAGCGGAATACTTTATCTGGCGGATAATGATTGGTCAGCAGTACCAAGGAAGAGGTTATGGTCGAAAAGCCTTGGAAGTTCTAATCAAAGAGGCTCAGATGGATAGAGCATGCAGTCATATTACCGCAGATTATGTGGTTGGAAATGAAAAAATGAAGCACCTGTTGACTAGTCTGGGTTTTCAGGAAACAGGATTTATAGAAGAAAATAACGAAGTCGCTATGCGCTTGGATCTAAAGAAAGAGGAATAGAATGACGAAAAAGGCCTTAATCAGCGTCTCAGACAAAGCGGGCATTGTTGAATTTGCCCAAGAACTTAAAAAACTTGGTTGGGATATCATCTCGACAGGTGGGACAAAGGTTACCCTTGATAATGCTGAGGTGGAGACCATTGCTATCGATGATGTGACTGGTTTCCCAGAAATGATGGACGGTCGTGTGAAGACCCTCCACCCAAATATCCACGGTGGTCTCCTCGCTCGTCGTGACCTCGATAGCCACCTTCAAGCGGCTAAGGACAATAAGATCGAGCTCATTGACCTTGTGGTGGTCAATCTTTATCCTTTCAAGGAAACAATTCTCAAACCAGATGTGACTTACGCTGATGCGGTGGAGAATATCGATATCGGTGGGCCATCCATGCTTCGTTCAGCGGCTAAAAACCATGCCAGCGTGACAGTTGTGGTAGACCCTGCTGACTATGCTGTGGTTTTGGACGAATTGGCAGCCAATGGTGAAACGACCTACGAAACGCGCCAACGTTTGGCAGCCAAGGTTTTCCGTCACACTGCGGCTTATGATGCTTTGATTGCAGAATACTTCACAGCTCAAGTCGGAGAAAGCAAGCCTGAAAAGCTCACTTTGACTTATGACCTCAAGCAAGCTATGCGCTATGGGGAAAATCCTCAACAGGATGCGGACTTCTACCAAAAAGCTTTGCCGACTGACTATTCGATTGCATCAGCGAAACAGCTCAACGGTAAGGAATTGTCCTTTAACAATATCCGCGATGCGGATGCGGCCATTCGTATTATCCGTGACTTCAAAGATCGTCCAACCGTTGTGGCTCTCAAACACATGAACCCGTGCGGTATTGGTCAGGCTGATGACATCGAAACTGCTTGGGACTATGCATATGAGTCTGACCCAGTGTCTATCTTTGGTGGAATTGTCGTTCTCAACCGTGAGGTGGATGCTGCGACAGCTGAGAAGATGCACGGAGTTTTCCTTGAAATCATCATCGCACCGAGCTATACCGATGAAGCGCTAGCCATTTTGACCAACAAAAAGAAAAACTTGCGTATCCTTGCATTGCCATTTGACGCTCAAGATGCTAGTGAGGTAGAGGCAGAATACACAGGCGTGGTTGGTGGACTTCTTGTGCAAAACCAAGACGTGGTCAAAGAAAGCCCAGCTGACTGGCAAGTGGTGACCAAACGTCAACCAACCGAGACAGAAGCGACTGCTCTTGAGTTCGCTTGGAAGGCTATCAAGTATGTGAAATCAAACGGGATCATCGTGACGAATGACCACATGACACTTGGCGTTGGCCCAGGTCAAACCAACCGTGTGGCTTCAGTCCGTATCGCTATTGACCAAGCTAAAGACCGCCTTGATGGCGCTGTGCTTGCTTCGGATGCCTTCTTCCCATTCGCGGATAACGTGGAAGAAATCGCTAAAGCAGGAATCAAGGCCATCATCCAGCCGGGTGGATCAGTACGTGACCAAGAATCCATCGAAGCTGCGGATAAATATGGCTTGACCATGGTCTTCACAGGCGTGAGGCATTTTAGACATTAAAAAACGAAAGGAAAGAAAACAGTTTCTTTCCTTTTTTGGCTTAAAATGCTAAGTAAAACAAGATTAAAGCGAACGTTTGTGATATAATGTTAGTAAATAATTCGCAAAAGAGGTTGAGAGATGAAGCTATTAGTTGTCGGTTCGGGTGGTCGTGAACATGCGATTGCTAAGAAGTTGCTTGAATCAAAAGACGTTGAAAATGTCTTTGTAGCTCCTGGAAATGACGGGATGACTCTGGATGGTCTGGAATTGGTAAATATCTCTATTTCCGAACATTCTAAGCTTGTTGATTTTGCAAAGGACAACGATATAGCTTGGACCTTTATCGGTCCAGATGATGCCCTTGCAGCTGGGATTGTGGATGATTTTAACCAATCTGGGCTTAAGGCCTTTGGCCCGACTAGAGCTGCAGCGGAGCTGGAGTGGTCCAAGGATTTTGCCAAGGAAATCATGGTCAAATACGGAGTTCCGACAGCAGCCTATGGTACATTTTCAGATTTCGAGGAGGCCAAGGCTTATATCGAGGAGAAAGGCGCTCCTATCGTTGTCAAGGCAGATGGTTTGGCACTTGGGAAAGGTGTTGTCGTAGCTGAAACGGTTGAGCAAGCGATCGAAGCCGCTCATGAGATGCTCTTAGACAATAAATTTGGTGACTCGGGTGCGCGTGTGGTCATCGAGGAATTCCTTGACGGAGAAGAGTTCTCCCTCTTTGCCTTTGTCAATGGGGACAAGTTCTACATCATGCCAACGGCTCAGGATCACAAACGTGCTTACGATGGCGACAAGGGCCCTAACACGGGCGGTATGGGAGCTTATGCGCCAGTTCCTCACTTGCCACAGAGCGTGGTTGATACGGCGGTTGACACCATTGTCAAGCCAGTTCTTGAAGGAATGATCAAAGAAGGTCGTCCTTACCTTGGTGTCCTATACGCGGGGCTTATTATGACTGCTGGCGGTCCGAAGGTTATCGAGTTCAACGCTCGTTTTGGTGATCCCGAAACTCAGATTATCCTGCCTCGCTTGACATCTGACTTTGCGCAAAATATCACGGATATTCTCGATAGCAAGGAGCCGAACATCACTTGGACGGATAAGGGTGTGACTCTGGGCGTGGTTGTCGCATCCAAGGGCTACCCGCTAGACTACGAAAAGGGTGTCAAGTTGCCAGCCAAAACTGATGGCGACATCATCACCTACTATGCAGGGGCTAAGTTTGCGGAAAATAGCAGAGCATTGCTTTCAAATGGCGGACGTGTCTATATGCTCGTCACCACAGCAGACACCGTTAAAGAAGCCCAAGAAACCATCTACCAAGAACTCGACAAACAAAACACAGAAGGCCTCTTCTACCGAAACGACATTGGTAGTAAGGCGAATAAATAAATTTTAAAAGCGACAAAGTCGCTAAATACGATAATTGTCGTATGGTTTGCGAGCGTTAGCAAGCTGATATAGAGCAATCACCGCCGTTGTGAAAGAACGATTGGATTATAAGCCAATCGTTTAGGGAAATCGGAAGACCTTGGGCTTCCGATTTAGGCATGAGACACCTTTGGTGGCTGCTGCCATCCCTCACAACCGAAGGTGATTGTTGAAAGGAAGAAAAAGGAGAAGAAATGAAACCAGTAATTTCCATCATCATGGGCTCAAAATCCGACTGGGCAACTATGCAAAAAACTGCCGAAGTCCTAGACCGTTTCGGTGTAGCCTACGAAAAAAAAGTCGTCTCTGCCCACCGTACTCCAGACCTCATGTTCAGACATGCGGAGGAAGCTCGTAGCCGTGGCATCAAGATCATTATCGCAGGTGCAGGTGGCGCAGCCCATTTGCCAGGTATGGTTGCTGCTAAAACAACCCTTCCTGTCATCGGTGTACCTGTCAAGTCGAGCGCTCTTAGTGGCGTGGACTCGCTCTACTCTATCGTGCAGATGCCGGGTGGTGTTCCTGTTGCAACTATGGCTATCGGTGAAGCTGGAGCAACCAATGCGGCCCTTTTTGCCCTTCGTCTCCTCTCAGTAGAGGATCAGACTATTGCGACAGCGTTAGCGGATTTTGCAGAAGAACAAGGAAAAATCGCAGAGGAGTCTACCAATGAGCTCATCTAAAACAATCGGAATTATCGGTGGCGGTCAGCTGGGGCAGATGATGGCCATTTCTGCTATCTACATGGGTCACAAGGTTATTGCGCTGGATCCTGCGGCGGATTGCCCAGCCTCTCGCGTGGCGGAGATCATCGTGGCACCTTATAACGATGTGGACGCTCTCCGTCAGTTGGCGGAGCGTTGCGATGTCCTCACTTATGAATTTGAAAATGTCGACGCTGATGGTTTGGACGCTGTTATCAAGGATGGGCAGCTCCCTCAAGGAACAGACCTGCTCCGCATTTCACAAAACCGTATCTTTGAGAAGGACTTCCTCTCAAACAAGGCACAAGTCACTGTGGCACCCTACAAGGTTGTGACTTCAAGCCAAGACTTGGCAGATATTGACCTATCGAAAAACTATGTCCTCAAGACTGCGACTGGTGGCTACGATGGGCATGGACAAAAGGTTATTCGCTCGGAAGCAGACTTGGAAGAATCCTATGCGCTAGCAGATTCAGCAGACTGTGTCTTGGAAGAATTTGTCAACTTTGACCTTGAGATTTCAGTCATCGTATCAGGGAATGGCAAGGACGTGACAGTATTCCCAGTTCAGGAAAATATCCACCGCAACAATATCCTGTCTAAGACCATTGTGCCAGCTCGCATTTCAGAAAGTCTAGCTGATAAAGCCAAAGCCATGGCAGTGCGAATCGCAGAACAGCTGAACTTGTCTGGAACTCTCTGCGTGGAAATGTTTGCGACGGCTGATGATATAATCGTCAATGAGATTGCCCCACGGCCACACAACTCTGGCCACTACTCAATCGAAGCCTGTGACTTCTCCCAGTTTGACACGCATATCTTGGGTGTTCTAGGAGTGCCACTTCCAGCAATCCACCTTCATGCACCAGCCGTTATGCTCAACGTTCTCGGCCAACACGTCGAGGTCGCTGAAAAGTATGTCGCAGAAAATCCAAGCGCCTACCTCCACCTGTATGGTAAAATAGAAGCAAAGCACAACCGCAAGATGGGACATGTGACTTTGTTTAGTGATGTGCCGGATAGTGTGGAAGAGTTTGGGGAAGGGATTGATTTTTGAAATGGCAGAAGAATTTGATGAATTGCCAGATGATGAAATAACGACCGTAACACTGACTTATACGGACGATTTGATTGTTCCAGAGATTGCGGATAGATAGGGGATTCATATTTTAGAGAGAGCTGGCAATCAGCTAGTCTTAGAATATTCTTGTTCTGTGAAGGAAGTAAAGGATTATCTGAGTAGTTACGGCCTGCCTAGACATCCTGAGAGAATTTCGTTTGAATTTTCTATACATGAAGACTCAGAAAATGATAATCTTTAAAGCTAAATGGAGACCAGTTTATGATTCAAATCATCGTAAACGCTTTTGTGGAGAAAGGAAAAGAAATCGCCGTTGTGGAAGTGCTCTTTGCCAGTGCCGACCATGAAAAAGTAAAAGCCAATATCAGGAATTAAAGATTCAATATCCAAATAATTATCTGGCTATCTATGATTCGCCATTGGATACGGATCTAAGTAGCTTGCCGCACTATCTGTCGGTAGCTATAAGCAAGGAGGAATTTGATTAGTCTATGAAAACTATCGGTCTGATTGGTGGTATGAGTTGGGAAAGTACCACATCTTACTACCAAATCATCAACGAAACCATCAAAAAAGAACTGGGTGGCTTGCATTCAGCTAAGATTCTACTTTATAGTGTTGATTTTGCAGAGATTGAGCATTATCAAGCAGTCGTAGACTGGGAGAAAAGCGGTCAACTTTTGACAGATATTGCTCAGCGCTTGGAGCAAGCAGGTGCGGATTTCATCGTTATTTGTACCAACACTATGCACAAGGTTGCTCCGCAGATACAAGAAAAGATTACGATTCCAATCTTGCATATTGCGCAAGCAACTGCGCAGGCCTTGTTGGCTGACGGTATTCAAAAAGTCGGCCTCCTAGGGACCAAGTATACCATGACTCAAGATTTTTACAAGGAGAAATTAATAGAGTCTGGGTTAGAAGTGCTGATTCCAGATAAAGCTGGCATTACAGAGGTCAATCGGATCATTTATGACGAGCTCTGTCTAGGAGATATCAAAGAAAGCTCAAAACAGGCTTATCTTGCCATTATAGATGATTTGAAAAAAGCAGGCGCTGAAGCTGTTATCTTGGGGTGTACCGAGATTGGTCTCCTCGTCAAGCAATCCGACACCGACCTGCCTCTCTACGACACAACAGTGATCCATGCAGAGAAAGCAGCGGAGTGGGCGGTAAATAAGTGACCATAGAAGACAAGCATAACCGTAGGGTAGGACATGTGACTTTGTTTAGTGATGCGCTAAATAGTGTGGTTGAGTTTGGGAAAGGGATTGATTTTTAGGAGAAGACTATGATTCAAATCATCGTTAACGCATTTGTTGAAAAGGATAAGACTGGAGCAGTCGTCGAAGTCTCGTATGCTAGTAGCGATCATGAAAAAGTGAGAGCTAAGTATGAAGAGCTAGTTGCTCAATACCCCGAAAACTATTTAGCAATTTATGATTTGCCTATGGATACAAATCTCAACGAATTACCTCACTACCCATCCGTGCTGATTGGGAAAGAGGAGCTTGAGTGATTCTAGACTACAAAATTTAATTTTATCAAAGAAATATTTATTGATTTTTTAGGAGACTGATAATTTATGAATGAGGTTGCAAACGATTATGGCTTACCAAGTAAAGCATTAGAACATGTATTTTTAGGAGAAATAAAAGGAGGATATCCGACAGGCTATCATTGTAATAGGAATCTAGGTGATGAATATGCAGAAGTGCTTCCAGAGACAAAAGCAGTCATTAGTGGTGATATTTTTGAATATAAAGTACGCAGTAAAGGTACTCATAATTTAAAGCAATTTAACCGAGGGTATTCAACTTTTTTTCCAGAGACTTGGCCTAGACAGCAGATTTTAGATATGATAGAACACTCATGTCAATTAGTTGATTCAGCTAGTGATGTTTATGTTTGTAATAACATTCTTGTTAAGATCGTAGAAAGAAATGGGGATATTATAACATTTTATCCAGTTCGTGAAGAGTAGGTAGGAAATGAAATTTGAACATAAAGTATTACGTATAGAGGCAATAGATGGCTATTGGCTGACATTGGTGCCAAGAAAAGAATTTGACGAACAAGAAGTTTCAGATTTACCGTGTAAAGCTATAGTTTCTGATATCCGTGAAAAGTTTTTTTTATTTTTAAAGAGACCTTTTAAAGAAGAATTGAATGTATACGTATTTTACAAAGGGGACTCAATTTTAATTATAGTAAATAAAATTGAAAATGAAGTTTACTTTTTTGAAAGATATCAGGAAGATATTGACGAAGAATTCGAAAAACAATTTTCAACCTTAATTGATATTCAAAAACTATATAGAATATTTGAAAAATTGAATTTGCGTGCATTATTAAAAGAAGATTTCAAAGGTACTGGCAATATAAAAAAATTAGAAAAATGTATAAAAGATATTACTTTTTATAGTAGTGTGGATTTAACTATTTTGGAACCGTTCAATATCTTAACTGATCTTCTCAAAGAAAAAATCGAATTCACAAAAACCAAAGAATATACTTTGACAACTTCATCGTATAAGGTTGAAGAAGCGTACTATCAAGTTATTGAAAACTATAAAAGTTATTGTCATAGAAGTATTTCAAAGATATTAAATTCAAACATTCCCTATCAAAAAGAAAAGTGGACAGAATGGGAAGAGGCATTAAGGGATTGGAAGAATTTTTATAATTCAAAGCCATTTGATCAAGGAAATGAAGTGCTTATTGAAAAATATAGGGGAAATGAATATCTCAATGATTTCAAAATACAATGCAAATCTAGGGGAATTAACAAAAATTATGGAGAAGAAGTATTAAAAAATACGATTTCAAGAATTATTGAAATTGTATCGGATAAGAAAGGTGTAAATATTGAAACAGTAGAACTGTCGCTGAAAAAAACAATCGGAGTTAAGAAAAAAGACGAACTTAACAATTTTTTAATAAATAATATTATAGGAGAAGAATCATGATCAACCGTTACTCTCGTCCCGAGATGGCGAACATTTGGAGTGAAGAAAATAAATACCGTGCTTGGCTTGAGGTGGAAATCTTGGCTGACGAGGCATGGGCTGAGTTGGGGGAAATCCCTAAGGAAGATGTGGCTTTGATTCGCGAGAAGGCGGACTTTGACATCGACCGTATTTTGGAGATTGAGCAGGAGACACGCCACGATGTGGTAGCTTTCACGCGTGCAGTTTCTGAGACACTTGGTGAAGAGCGCAAGTGGGTTCACTATGGTTTGACTTCTACCGACGTGGTGGATACTGCCTATGGTTACCTCTACAAGCAGGCCAACGACATTATCCGTCGTGACCTTGAAAACTTCTCAAACATCATCGCTGATAAGGCTAAGGAGCACAAGTTCACTATCATGATGGGTCGTACCCATGGTGTGCATGCTGAGCCTACAACCTTTGGTCTTAAATTGGCGACTTGGTACAGTGAAATGAAGCGTAACATCGAGCGTTTCGAGCATGCGGCTGCTGGTGTTGAAGCTGGTAAAATTTCTGGTGCGGTTGGTAACTTTGCCAACATCCCACCATTTGTAGAGCAATACGTCTGTGACAAACTGGGCATCCGTGCTCAGGAAATCTCTACACAGGTGCTTCCTCGTGACCTTCATGCTGAGTACTTTGCAGTTCTTGCTAGCATTGCAACTTCAATTGAGCGTATGGCGACTGAGATTCGTGGTCTTCAAAAATCGGAACAACGTGAAGTGGAAGAATTCTTTGCTAAAGGTCAAAAAGGGTCATCAGCAATGCCTCACAAACGCAACCCTATCGGATCTGAAAACATGACAGGTCTTGCGCGTGTCATCCGTGGCCACATGGTGACGGCCTATGAGAACGTCGCTCTCTGGCATGAACGTGATATTTCCCACTCATCAGCTGAGCGTATCATCACACCAGATACGACCATTTTGATTGACTACATGCTCAACCGTTTTGGAAATATCGTTAAGAATTTGACGGTCTTCCCAGAAAACATGATCCGCAACATGAACTCAACTTTTGGTCTTATCTTTAGCCAACGGGCTATGTTGACCTTGATTGAAAAAGGCATGACTCGTGAGCAAGCCTATGACTTGGTGCAACCAAAAACAGCCTACTCCTGGGATAACCAAGTAGACTTCAAACCGCTTCTAGAAGCAGATCCAGAAGTGACATCACGCCTGACTCAAGAGGAAATCGACGAAATCTTCAATCCTGCGTACTACACTAAACGAGTGGATGATATCTTTGAACGTATCGGACTTGGTGACTAATCATAAAATAAAAAAGCGAGATTCAATCTCGCTTTTTCGTATTCTCTTAGAAGAATCTTAGTCTTCTTTTCTCTTAGTCAGTCCGTAGGCTGCTAGAGTCGCCATGAGGCCTGCTGCGACCAAGCCTGCAGAGTCTTGACTTCCTGTTGCAGGGAGTTGTTTTTCATCTGCTTTGGCAGTAGTTGGTGCAGTTTGCTCAGCTTTCTCAACGGCAGTGCCGATTTCAACAACTTGAGTGACCGCTTCCTGTGTTACCACGCTATTGACAAGAGTTCTTTCTTCTTTTCCATCAGCAGTAGTGCTCACAGAGTAGAAGGCAGTACGGTGGCCGTTAGCTCCTTTAGTAACAACTTGCGTTTGTCCTTTTGGTAATTGAGGATTTTCACGTGTCACAGTAGTGAATGGAATTTCTTCCTCTTGGATATCCAGTCTTGGTTTTGTTTCTGTGGCTGGAGCAAGACCGTGTTCGTCTCCTACATGGGTTACAAGGGTTCCGACTTCAATAACTTGGGTCACTGCTTCTTGAGTCACAAGGCTATCTACAAGAGTTTTCACTTCCTTACCGTCAGCACTAGTGCTCACAGAGTAGTAATGACTGCGACGACCGTTAACACCTTTGGTAAGGACTTGAGTCTTCCCTTTGAGCAAGAGTGGATTTTCACGTGTCACGGTAGTGAAAGGAATCTCTTCCTCTTGGATGTCCAGTCTAGGTTTTGTCTCTGCGGCTGGAGCAAGACCGTGTTCATCTCCTTTGTGAGTAATAGGGGCACCGATTTCAACCACTTGGGTCACAGGTTCTTTGGTTACTTGGCTATCTAGAACAGTTTCTGTTTGTTTCCCATTTTCAGTAAGGACTGAGATGTAATGAGTGCGTTCGCCCTCTACACCTGGTGTGATGATCTTTTCCTGATCAGCTGGGAGATTTGGATTTTCCTTCTTGATAACTTCAAATGGAATCTTTTCTGCTCTTGTGATGAGTTCAGGGTTGGTTTCAACATTGGCAGCTAGTTCGTTTTCATCGAGGCTTCCTGAGTGGGTTGCTGCTGGTTTGAGGCCTAGGCGGGCTGCCTTGAGCTTAGCTACGAGAGCGTCTAACTCAGCTTGCTTGCTGCGATTGAGGTTGTAGTTGAGAGCCTCTTTAGCTGCATTGAGTGCATCGAGACTTTCTTTGCTGTATCCTTCCAAGTTAGTAGGGATTTGAGCAAGCTCCTCACGGAGAGCATTGTAGTCAGCGCGGAAGTAGTCTTTGTTGTGGTCTGCAAAGGCAGTCATGAGTTCAAAGATTTCTTCTTCCTTGTACTCAGCACTTGGTCTATCTGCCCAGATAGCAAGCATACTACCAATAGTAGGAAGGTCAACTTCAGGGTATTTAGTTGATGCTAGTTGATTAAATGGAGTTTTCTCGGTATTTTCGAGAGCTTTTTTGAGGAAGCCACCACCATCTTCTGGTTTTTGACCGAGAATGTAGTACCAGTCTCCGTTGGTATTAAGGAATTTATAGCCTTTACTTGCAAGGTACTGAGGAGATGCAAGGTTATAGCCCCACCATCCTTTAGACCAGTAAGAGATGATGACATCCTTGTCAAACTCAACATCATCCTTGTCCTCGTAGTAGAAACCATCGTTGAAGGCCATTGGTTGAAGGCCTCTTTCTTTAGCCATAGCAGCAAGAGTGTTGGCATATTCAGCAAACTTGCCATAGAGTCCATACCATTTGAGGTAGTACCAACCTTGAGCGTTGGTAGCGTCATTAGCGTATTCGTCTGTACCGTAGTTAAAGATCTTAGTCTTGCCCGCAAAGAAGTCCATGTACTTGCCGATAAGGGCTTTGACAAAGTTCATCGCTTCTTCGTTTTCAAGGTCCATGGTTGTTTTAGAGACCTTGTCAAAGTTGGCTTGAGGATTTTGGATACCTAATTTTTCCATAGCGACAAGCATGGCATCCATGTGACCTGGGCTGTTGATCGCTGGGATGAGTCCAATACCTTTTGATTTTGCGTACTCAATCAATTCAGTGATTTCAGCCTGACTAAGAGTGGTTCCGTTTGGATCATCGTAGTAAGCTTTTGTCCCTTCGATGATGGCATTTTTGACATCGTCACTTGCATAAGTTTTGCCGTTAGCAGTGATAGTCATGTCATCAAGTAGGAAGCGAAGTCCGTCATTTCCTAGGAGAAGATGCACATCAGAGTAGCCGAGTTCGCTCGCCTTGTCTACGATGCGTTTGAGTTGGTCGAGCGTGAAATACTTACGTCCGGCATCGATGGAAATTACCTTGTTCTTGGCAAGTTTTTCAACTTCGCGTTTCGCGTCTTCTTCTTTTTGAGCTTCTGGTGTGAAGGTTAGGTTGCTGACAGCTTCTTGGAGTTTTGCAATTGCTTGGTCAATGGTGTCTTGTTGGGCACGGCTGAGGTTGCTATCGAGTGAGCGAATAGCTTTTTCAGCTTCTTTGACAGCTGCGACACTTTCCGCAGTATAGCGGTTAAGGTCTGTTGGGACTTCTTTCAGAGCTTGCTCAGCAGACTCATAGTCAGCTGCGAAGTATTCAGCATTTGCATTTGCGAAATGACGCATGAATTTGAAGAGACGTGATGGAGAATAACGTTGAGCTGGGTCATCGGCCCAAGCAGCTACCATACCACCGATGAACGGGATATCTGATCCTTCAGATTTTGGTACAGAAGTGATTGGAGTGCTCTTGATACCGTTGAGTCCTTGGTCCAGGTTGTACCAGCCTTGGCCGTCGGCATTTCGTCCGAGAACATAGTACCAAGCATCGTTGGTATTCAAGATTTGGTGGCCTTTTTCCACTAGGAGTTTAGAAGAAGCGACGTCGTATCCGCCCCATCCACCAGTCCACATAGAAACGATGATGTCTTTGTCAAAAGTACCAGAACCAGTATCACTATTGTAGTAAATGCCATCGTTGAAAGCCATTGGTTTGAGACCGTGAGATTTAACAATGCGAGCCAGGTCATTAGCATAAGCGATAAATTTGTCATAACCCTTATCTGGGAAGCCATCTTCGGGATACCACTTGTAGGCTTGAAGAACGCTCCATCCTTTCGCATCTGTAGCATCATTGGCGTACTCGTCTAGTCCGATATTGAAAATATCAGATTTGCCAGCAAAGTAAGCTGCATACTTGTCGATCAGAGCTTTGGTAAACTCAACAGCTTCTTTGTTATCAAGGTCAACGGTACGAGCAGATTCCTTACCAAAGTAGTTGAAGTTCGGTTTTTGGATACCTAGTTCTTTCATGGCATGCAAAATGGCATCCATGTGCCCAGGGCTATTAACGGTTGGGATTAGTCCGATACCTTTATCTTTGGCATAGTTAATCAAATCCGTCATCTGGCTCTCTGTCAAGTGATTGCCGTTTGGATCCTTGTAGTAGGCATCGGTTCCATTTTCGAGCGCACGTTTGACATCATCACTTGCATAGGTTTTGCCATTGGCTTTGATGGTCATGTCGTCCAACATGAAACGCATGCCATCGTTTCCAACTAGTAAATGAAGATCAGTATAACCATAGTGTTTAGCTTTGTCGATGATTTCTTTGAGTTGCTCAGGCGAGAAGTACTTGCGTCCAGCATCAATTGAGATCATTTTTCGTTTAGCCAGTTTTTCATTTACCTGAGCTGCTCGTTCAGTGTTAGGAGTGGTTACTGCAGGTGTGGCTGCTTCATTTTTCTTTTCTGAAGGAGAGTTTTCTGCAGGAACTTCAGTTGGAGCAGGACTTTCTTTCTCAGTAGTCGGAGTAGGATTAGCATTTTCTGTCACAGCTGGTGCAGTTGTTTCTTCCGTTTTTGGAGTAACTGTATGAGGAGCCTCCGTGTCTTCTTTGACCTCCTCTTTTACAGGTTCTTCAGCCTTTTCTTCCAGTTTTTCTGGGGCCTTGGACTCTCCAACCTCATTGGGTGTTTGAGGACTCTCCTGGACAGTTTGAACGGTTTCCTCAGCTGTTGGAGCCGGAGTAATCCCGTCGGCAGCTACGACTTGTGCGCTAAAAGCAAATCCTATAAGTACAGAAGCTACTCCAACCGCGTATTTACGAATGGAAAAGCGCTGTTTCTTTTCTAGTTTCATGACAAAACCTCCTTGTTGTTATCGTATATGATAGCGTTTACATAAAACCAATTTTATTTTATTATCTAAGGGGTAAAATGTCAAGTGGGTTTATATAAGAACTATAATAAATGGAGGAAAACATAAGATTTAGGAGAAAATTGCCAATAAAAGATAAAGATAGAAGGAAAAATGAAGCAAGTATTTAACTTGTTTTTAGTAAAAACGCTACTAATTAAATAAGAACCTTTCATAGC
This sequence comes from bacterium, assembly GCA_905221305.1. Lineage (GTDB taxonomy): Bacteria > Bacillota > Bacilli > Lactobacillales > Streptococcaceae > Streptococcus. Next base: position 84,185 of record CAJNCO010000003.1, on the reverse strand, counting down.
ATTTTCATAGCTTCTTTCTCGTGCTATAATGAATACAGAAAAAGCCTGAGCTGGGCTCAGGCTTTTTCTTAATGACCTCGGTTACATGAGATGAATTTGATTTTGTAGTAGTCTGCTCGCTTATAAGTTTCACTATAGGCAAGGACTTGGCCAGTGGCCTCAAGTTTTGTAGTCTTTGTTTGGAAGACAGTTGGGAATTGTGTATCGATTCCGAGTACGGAAGCAGCATGCTCTGGTGTTGGGAATGCGATTTCGTTGATTTCCTCAAAATGTTCATCACTCATGTGAATGCGGTAATCCAATTTGAAACGTGTATAGATAGAGCTATAATATTCAAGATTTGGATAGTTGGCATTGATGTATTGCTCAGGAATATAAGATGTGTGGTAGATGTATGTCACATCGTTTGTCTGACGAATACGTTCAATCTTATAGTAGAATTGATCTCCACGTAGTCCAAGTTTATCTAAATATTCAAGTTTGTTTCCGCGCTCGATAGAAAGGACAGTAACTTTATCGTCTTTTGTTTCAAAGATTTCGACATCTGAAAACTCAACGAGTTTGTGCTTGCGGGCACGTGAAACGAAAGTACCTTTACCTTGTTGGCGGACAATGTAGCCGTCTTTAGCAAGGTCGTTCAAGGCACGAACAACTGTGATTGAACTCACATCGTACATCGCGATCAATTCGGCTTCTGTATAAAATTTATCTCCACTTGCAAATTGACCAGAGATGATTTTGTTTTTTAATTCATCTTTAATATATTGGTATTTAGGAATAGCCATAAATTTCACCTCGATTCTCTTTCTCCAATTTTGATTTTACCACAAATATAGAGAAAAGAGTAGTATTAAGGTCAAAAAATTAAAATAATAGACTAAAAATGTTATTTTACATGTAAAAAAATTCATTTGATGTTCTTGTGAATTATCATACATAAAAAGATCGTTTTCATGCTATTTTTAGATAATTTTGGTAAACGGTAAGTAAAAAAATAGAAAAATTTTAAATAATTTTCTAAAACCTATTGACAAATGCAAAAGATTTGATTATAGTTAATATTATAATAAATGAAAGCGCAAACTTAATTCGTCAGAGGTAATAACATGACCAGATTTAAAATTGAGGACGATTTCTATTTAGACGGAAAACCGTTCAAGATTTTGTCCGGCGCCATTCATTATTTTAGGATTCCAGCAGAGGATTGGTATCATTCTCTCTATAACTTAAAGGCGCTTGGCTTTAATACAGTCGAGACCTATGTGGCTTGGAATTTACACGAACCTGTTGAAGGGGAGTTTGATTTTGAAGGTGCCAGAAATTTGGAGAGATTTCTTCAAATTGCACAAGATCTAGGTCTCTATGCCATTGTACGCCCGTCTCCATTTATCTGTGCGGAATGGGAATTTGGTGGCTTGCCGGCTTGGCTCTTGACAAAGGACATGCGAATTCGCTCGTCCGACCCGGCCTACATCGAGGCTGTTGCTCGCTATTATGACCAATTATTGCCAAGGCTTGTGCCTCGTTTGTTGGATAATGGTGGAAACATTCTTATGATGCAAGTCGAAAATGAATATGGCTCTTATGGAGAAGATAAGTCTTATCTACGAGCAATTCGGAAATTGATGGAAGACCGAGGGATTGATTGCCCACTCTTTACTTCAGATGGCCCATGGAGGGCTACTCTGAAAGCCGGAACCTTGATCGAAGACGATCTCTTTGTGACAGGAAACTTCGGTTCTAAAGCTCCGTACAACTTTTCACAGATGCAGGAATTCTTTGATGAGCATGGCAAGAAATGGCCCCTCATGTGTATGGAATTCTGGGATGGTTGGTTCAACCGTTGGAAAGAACCCATCATCACTCGTGATCCTAAAGAATTGTCAGAAGCTGTTCGAGAGGTATTGGAGCAAGGCTCTATCAACCTTTACATGTTCCATGGTGGTACAAACTTTGGTTTCATGAATGGTTGCTCGGCTCGAGGAACTCTGGATTTGCCGCAAGTCACATCTTACGACTATGATGCCCTTCTCGATGAAGAAGGAAATCCAACTGCTAAATACTTAGCAGTCAAGAAGATGATGGCAACCCACTTCCCAGAGTATCCACAGTTGGAACCACTCTATAAGGAAAGCATGGAGATAGGGTCCATTCCATTGGTCGAAAAAGTTTCCTTGTTTGAAACCCTGGATAGTCTCTCTAGTCCAACTGAAAGCCTCTATCCAAAAGCGATGGAAGAACTTGGTCAAAGTTATGGCTACCTTCTCTACCGCACGGAGGCAAGTTGGGATGCAGAAGAGGAACGTCTCCGTATCATCGATGGACGTGACCGAGCTCAACTCTTTGTAGATGGTCAATGGATTGCTACTCAATACCAGACAGAGATTGGTGAAGATATCTACTGTCAAGGCAACCGAGAAGGCTTTTCAGAGATTGACATCTTGATTGAAAATATGGGGCGTGTCAACTACGGTCATAAGTTCTTGGCAGATACGCAGCGTAAAGGAATTCGAACAGGTGTCTGCAAGGATCTACATTTCTTACTGAATTGGAAACAATATCCACTGCCACTGGATAATCCTGAGAAGATTGATTTTTCAAAAGGATGGATAGAAGGACAACCAGCCTTTTACGCTTTCGACTTTACGGTCGAAGAGCCGAAGGATACCTACTTAGACTTGTCTGAGTTTGGTAAGGGAGTTGCCTTTGTCAACGGGCGTCACCTAGGGCGTTTCTGGAACGTCGGCCCGACCCTCTCACTTTATATCCCTCATAGTTATCTCAAGGAAGGTGCTAACCGCATCATTATCTTTGAAACTGAGGGCGAATATAAAGAAGAGATTCATTTAACTCGTAAACCTACACTAAAACACATAAAGGGGGAAAACTTATGACAATTGTAGGATGCCGTATCGATGGACGTTTGATCCACGGTCAAGTAGCCAATCTTTGGGCTGGAAAACTAAATGTTTCACGCATTATGGTTGTAGACGACGAAGTTGTTAACAACGATATTGAAAAGAGTGGTTTGAAACTTGCGACACCACCAGGTGTGAAACTCAGTATCTTGCCAGTTGAGAAAGCAGCAGCAAATATCCTTGCTGGTAAATACGATAGCCAACGTCTCTTTATCGTTGCACGTAAACCAGACCGTTTCCTTGGTTTGGTCGAAGCAGGTGTTCCGATTGAAACACTCAACGTCGGCAATATGTCTCAAACACCAGAAACTCGCTCTATCACACGTTCTATTAATGTGGTAGACAAGGATGTGGAAGATTTCCACAAACTAGCAGAAAAAGGTGTGAAACTCACTGCTCAAATGGTTCCAAATGATCCAGTTTCAGACTTTTTGAGCTTATTAAAATAGGAAAAAATTTTTAGGAGGTCATTGTTATGATACAATGGTGGCAAATTTTACTTCTCACTTTGTACTCAGCTTATCAAATCTGTGATGAGTTGACAATCGTTTCATCTGCAGGTTCCCCTGTATTCGCTGGTTTCATTACTGGTTTGATCATGGGAGATGTGACAACTGGTTTGTTTATCGGTGGTAGCTTGCAGTTGTTCGTTCTCGGGGTTGGTACCTTCGGTGGTGCTTCTCGTATCGACGCAACTTCTGGTGCGGTTCTTGCAACAGCATTCTCTATCTCTCAAGGTATTGATACAGATCTTGCGATCACAACAATCGCTGTACCAGTAGCAGCACTTTTGACATACTTCGACGTTCTTGGACGTATGACTACTACTTTCTTCGCACACCGTATTGATGCTGCAATCGAACGCTTTGACTATAAAGGAATCGAGCGCAACTACCTACTTGGTGCAGTGCCTTGGGCTCTTTCACGTGCCCTTCCAGTATTCTTCGCCCTTGCTTTTGGTGGAGAATTCGTACAAGGTGTTGTAAACCTTGTTAAGGAATACCAATGGGTTGCAGACGGTTTGACACTTGCAGGACGTATGCTTCCAGGTCTCGGATTTGCAATCTTGCTTCGTTACCTTCCAGTTAAACGTAACCTTCACTACCTTGCAATGGGATTCGGTTTGACAGCTATGTTGACTGTTCTTTACTCATATGTAACAGGTCTTGGTGGAGCTGTTGCGGGTATCCTTGGTACTCTTCCTGCTGATGTTGCTGAAAAGATTGGCTTTGCTAACAACTTCAAAGGTTTGTCTATGATCGGTATCTCTATCGTAGGTATCTTCCTTGCAGTTGTTCACTTTAAGAACAGCCAAAAAGTAGCTGTAGCAGCACCTTCTACACCATCAGAAAGTGGGGAAATCGAAGATGACGAATTCTAATTACAAACTTACAAAAGAAGATTTTAATCAAATCAACAAACGTAGCTTGTTTACTTTCCAATTAGGTTGGAACTACGAACGTATGCAAGCTTCTGGTTACCTTTACATGATCTTGCCTCAATTGCGTAAAATGTATGGGGATGGAACTCCTGAATTGAAAGAAATGATGAAAGTTCATACTCAATTCTTCAATACTTCTCCATTCTTCCACACAATTATCGCTGGTTTTGACCTTGCCATGGAAGAAAAAGATGGTGTAGGTTCAAAAGATGCTGTTAACGGTATCAAGACAGGTTTGATGGGACCATTTGCTCCTCTTGGAGACACAATCTTTGGTTCACTTGTACCTGCTATCATGGGATCTATCGCAGCAACTATGGCTATCGCTGGCCAACCATGGGGTATCTTCCTTTGGATCGCAGTTGCAGTTGCTTATGACATCTTCCGTTGGAAACAATTGGAATTTGCCTACAAAGAAGGGGTTAACCTTATCAACAACATGCAAAGTACTTTGACAGCTTTGATTGACGCTGCATCTGTACTTGGTGTCTTCATGATGGGTGCTCTTGTAGCAACAATGATCAACTTTGACATTTCTTACAAATTGCCAATCGGTGAAAAGATGATTGACTTCCAAGACATCTTGAACTCAATCTTCCCACGCTTGCTTCCAGCAATCTTTACTGCCTTTATCTTCTGGTTGCTTGGTAAGAAAGGTATGAACTCTACTAAAGCGATCGGTATTATCATCGTTCTTGCAGTAGGTCTTTCATTCATCGGTAAATTCTTGCTTGGAATGGGCGCATAATTTATGAGTAAATCATTAATTTTGGTGAGTCATGGTCGTTTCTGTGAAGAACTTAAAGGTAGCACAGAAATGATCATGGGTCCACAGGACAACATTCATGCAGTGGCTCTTCTTCCAGAAGATGGTCCAGAAGAATTTACTGCAAAATTTGAAGCTGCTATCGAAGGATTGGATGATTTCCTAGTCTTTGCGGACCTTCTCGGTGGTACACCATGTAACGTGGTAAGCCGTTTGATCATGGAAGGTCGCGACATTGAACTCTACGCAGGGATGAATCTTCCAATGGTGATTGAATTTATCAATGCCAGCCTTACAGGTGCAGATGCGGATTATAAGAGCCGTGCTGCAGAAAGCATCGTAAAAGTCAATGACCTATTAGCTGGCTTCGATGATGACGAAGATGAATAATACTCTTCGAAAATCAAATTCAAACCACGTCAGCGTCGCCTTGCCGTACTCAAGTACAGCCTGCGGCTAGCTTCCTAGTTTGCTCTTTGATTTTCATTGAGTGTAAGATGTGACAACGTGAAAACCGTTAGAACAGCTTGTATAGAATATACATGGGAATGGGAGTCACTCCCATTCCCATATTTTCAATAGGAATGAAACAACAATAGATTAGAGGAACTCTATGCTAAATTACACAAAAGAAGAATTACTTGAACTGGGTGCAGAAATTACGACTCGTGAGATCTACCAACAGCCTGATGTATGGAAAGAAGCTTTTGAAGCCTATCAAGCGAAACGTGAAGAAATTGCAGCCTTTCTGCAAGGTATCGCTGATAAACATGACTATATCAAGGTCATCTTAACGGGTGCTGGTACTTCTGCTTATGTGGGAGATACCTTGGTACCATACTTTAAGGAAGTCTATGACGAGCGCAAATGGAACTTCAATGCCATTGCGACAACAGATATTGTAGCCAATCCAGAAACTTATTTGAAAAAAGATGTGGCGACTGTCCTTGTTTCCTTTGCTCGTAGTGGAAATTCACCTGAAAGTGTGGCGACGGTTGATCTGGCTAAAGCCTTGGTTGATGACCTCTATCAAGTAACTATTACATGTGCTGCAGATGGGGAATTGGCTCTTCAAGCGCATGGTGATGACCGCAATCTCTTGCTCTTGCAACCAGCTGCATCTAATGATGCTGGATTTGCCATGACTTCTAGCTTTACATCTATGATGTTGACAGCACTCTTGGTCTTTGACCCTACAGAATTTGCTGTTAAAGCTGAACGTTTTGAAGTTGTGTCTAGTCTTGCGCGTAAAGTTTTAGACAATGCTAAAGATGTCAAAGAGTTGGTTGACCTCGACTTTAACCGTGTCATCTATCTGGGGGCAGGTCCTTTCTTCGGCCTTGCTCATGAAGCTCAGTTGAAGATTTTGGAATTAACAGCTGGTCAGGTGGCGACCATGTATGAAAGCCCAGTCGGCTTCCGTCACGGTCCAAAATCATTGATCAACGAAGATACAGTTGTTTTGGTCTTTGGTACAACGACAGACTACACTCGCAAGTACGACTTGGACTTGGTTCGTGAAGTGGCTGGTGACCAGATTGCTCGTCGTGTTGTGCTCTTAAGTGATCAAGCCTTTGGTCTTGAGAATGTCAAAGAAGTAGCCCTTGGTTGTGGCGGTGTCTTGAACGATATTTACCGTGTTTTCCCTTACATCATTTATGCCCAACTCTTTGCCCTCTTGACTTCGCTCAAAGTGGAAAACAAACCAGATACACCATCTCCTACAGGTACCGTAAACCGTGTGGTACAAGGTGTGATCATTCATGAATATCAAAAATAAGGAAGTGTCTATGAGTAAATTACAATTAAGTCCCAATAAAGTAGCTTGCTTGCAAAAACTCTCTGACGAGAACGGCATTATCTCAGCTCTTGCCTTTGACCAACGTGGTGCTTTGAAACGCCTCATGGCTCAATACCAAACAGAAGAGCCAACAGTTTCTCAAATGGAAGAACTCAAAGTCTTGGTTGCAGATGAATTGACAAAATACGCTTCATCTATGCTACTTGACCCAGAGTATGGACTTCCAGCTACAAAAGCGCTTGATCCAAATGCTGGTCTTCTCCTTGCTTATGAGAAAACTGGCTACGACACAACAAGTACCAAACGCTTGCCTGACTGCTTGAATGTTTGGTCTGCCAAACGCATCAAGGAACAAGGCGCTGACGCTGTTAAGTTCTTGCTTTACTATGACGTAGACAGCTCTGACGAACTCAACCAAGAAAAACAAGCCTACATCGAACGTATTGGTTCTGAGTGTGTGGCAGAAGACATTCCATTCTTCCTTGAAATCTTGGCTTACGATGAAAAAATCGCTGACGCTGGTTCTGCTGAATACGCTAAAGTAAAACCACACAAGGTTATCGGTGCTATGAAGGTCTTCTCAGACCCACGCTTCAACATCGATGTCTTGAAAGTGGAAGTTCCAGTCAACGTCAAATACGTTGAAGGATTTGGCGATGGTGAAATCGTGCATACACGTGAAGAAGCAGCAGCCTTCTTCAAAGCACAAGATGAAGCAACTAACTTGCCATATATCTACTTGAGTGCTGGAGTGTCGGCTAAACTCTTCCAAGAAACCCTTGTCTTTGCCCACGAATCAGGCGCAAACTTCAACGGTGTTCTTTGCGGCCGTGCAACTTGGGCTGGATCCGTTGAAGCCTACATCAAAGACGGTGAAGCAGCAGCTCGTGAATGGCTACGCACAACTGGATTTGAGAACATTGATGAGCTCAATAAGGTTCTTCAAACAACAGCGACTTCATGGACTGAACGTGTAGAAGCATAAAACAAGTATAGAAGAACCCCCTTTTGTTAAGAAAATACTCAAGGTTTTGTGACAAAGGATTCTGAAAATAAAACTACAACCATAGATGGTGAGACACTCTCTATGGTTTGTTTACTTAAGAGAAATGGATCAAAGGAGAGAAGAATGAAAGCATACACAGAACGTGTATTTGGAAATCATGAGGGCAAGGATGTCTTGGCCTATCGCTTTGAGACTGACAGTGGCTACCAACTAGAAATCATGACCTATGGTGCGACCATCTTGCGCTATGTCACGCCTGACAAGGCTGGGAATTTTGCCAATGTGATTTTGGGCTTTGATGATTTTGATAGCTATGTAGGCAATAGTCCCAAGCATGGAGCAAGTGTAGGTCCTGTAGCGGGCCGTATTGCAGGTGCGACATTTGAGCTCAATGGCCAGACCTATAATCTTGAAGTCAACAATGCCAGCAACTGTAACCACAGTGGTTCAACAGGTTGGGATTCGAGCTTGTTTGAACTAGTTGAAGTGAGCGACCATGGCTTGACCCTCCACACAGAGCGTACAGATGGGACAGGAGGGTTTCCTGGGAATCTCAAGATTTGGATCAGTTATCACTTGGAAGAAAGTGGTGCCTATGAAATCAGCTACAAGGTGACGACAGATCAGGATACGCTGGTCAATCCAACAAACCACAGCTATTTCAACTTGTCTGGTGATTTCACGCAGACAATTGACCGCCATGTCTTCCAACTAAACACAGAGGGCATTTACCCAATCGCTCCCGATGGTGTTCCTGCCAAAACTCCAGATGCTAATCGTGATGTGGTTAAACACATCTATAATGGAGCTTTGTTGAAGGATATCTTTGCAGAGGAAGATGAGCAAATCCAGCTGGTATCCGGTTTGGATCACCCATTTGCCCTTCCTGCAGGGCATGACAATGCTGGTTTCCTTTATGACCAAAATTCAGGTCGCTTCTTGCTTTTCAAGACAGAGGCTCCTTGCTTTGTGGTCTACTCAGCAAACTTCGTGGATGAGAGTGTCATCATAGCTGGTCAGCCAATGGTGCAACACAATGGGATTGCCCTTGAAGCTCAAGCTTTACCAGATGCCATTCACAGTGACCTCAAAGACCAAGTCATTCTCAAAGCAGGGGAAACTTTCACCAGCAAAACTCGCTACGAGCTTGTTGTAAAATAAAAGGAAGAGCTGGTTTCCAGCTCTTTTGAGTTGTCTTCGTTGACATTTTATCTCAATAGTGTATAATTGATGTAATTAATAAAGTTACAACAAACAAAAGGAGACACCCTATGACTTATGCATACCAAAGCCACATTTACCTAGCAGAGGCGGTTTTAAATGTCAAGGACTTGACGAGTCAAACGGCTTTTTATCATCAGATTATTGGCTTGGAGATTTTATCCCAAACAGAGACAGAAGCGATTTTGGGACTTGGTCGAAAAGCCTTGGTTCACTTGATTCAGGCAGAAAAGGCTGGCGAAGTAAGGGAGCATTATGGGCTCTACCATCTGGCGATTTTGTTGCCGACACGAAAAGCCTTGGCAGATGTCTTGAAACACCTAAGTGATTTGCGGATTCCTCTGGTCGGAGGTGCAGATCATGGATACAGCGAGGCTATTTATCTAGAGGATTTGGAAGGAAATGGCATTGAACTCTACCGTGATAAGCCAGTGTCTTCATGGGATATTCGAGAAGACGGCCGCATTATCGGTGTGACCGAAGCCCTTGCGGCACAGGATATCTATGAGCTAGGGGAAAAGGTGGATCCCTTTATCCTAGCTGAAGGGACGAGAATGGGGCATATCCATCTATCGGTGAAGGATAGTCGTGCGGCGAGCCAGTTTTATCAAAAGATGTTAGGATTAGAGGATAAATTTAGCATCCCTAGTGCTAGTTGGATAGCGGCTGGTCAGTACCATCACCACCTGGCTGTCAACGAATGGGCTGGAAAAGGGCTAGCTCCGCGTGAGCAAGGCTTGTCAGGCTTGGCCTACTATGTCCTTGAGGTCGAAAGCAAGGAAGAACTCTTGAACATCGTTAAGCAAGCACAAGAGCTAGAAGCACCGATCAAATGGCTAAATTCGAGTGAACTGGATCTTGTAGACCCAGATGGGATTGTGACCCGCATTCGCTTGGCACGATGAGACGAGGAAAACACATTATTTATTTTAGAGACATAGGAAAAGGCGGATAAGCTCGTATTCTGTTTTTAGAATGCGGACTTGTTCGCTTTTTTATGAAATGACGAAACCTTTCTTGGATCTAGCAAAGGTATCTGTCGGGGATATTTTCCCTTTTCTGGGGGTTCATGCTATAATACTAATAAACTTTTCTTTCTCTAGGAAGGCAAATGCTAAAAATCAGCTAGACTGCTGGCAATCGTTGTCACGATGCTTTTAAGAGAAAGTAGAACTTTGTTTGAACATCCGTATTGAGTTTAGGAAATGGTAATAAGATGGACACAAGTGTAAAAAATTTAATCAGTATGGGCCCTCTGGAGGACTCTTTTATCTATTATGATTTGGGGAATCAAGTATTCTACAGTGCAAAACAAGGCATGAATTATTCAGCTATTGCAGCCCCTATTGCAATCTATTCCTTCCAACGGCTGTCAAAGTTGCTCAACCAAACCTTTGGAGATGTCTCCTCCCCTTTCAATCTGATTTTCTTTATCCTGATGTCTCTATTTTTGGTTTTCGGGACCATTCTCCTTGCCAAATCTACCCGACGTAACATGAAGACAGATAGATTTAGAAAAGTTCAGCTGACAAAAGCCAATATCAAAACACTTAGGAGAAAATCAAGGGCGTTGACAGTAGTTGGCTACATTTTTGTTTTAATAACGATTTTTTCAGCCTATCGTTATCTGGCTGTTTCTGATTTTCAGTTTTTACTTATGTACATGTTAGGGATTGGTATTCTTACATATATAGTCTATGATTTTCGGATGAAAACGCGCAAACGACTGTTCAAGGAGCTGATGGAGACATTACAGGACAGTAGCCGAGGGAAAGAGGGAGAAATGTAAGATGAGAAAAATCATTTATATAGGCCAAGGAAACCAGCAATCCGTCTACTATAACACAAGGACGAGAGAGGCTTTAACGACAGAATCTAGTACCATTTCAGACACTGATGGTGCTATCAGTTCAAAGAAATCCAAGTGGCCTTGGGTTCTCTTCTTTGTTTTCTTGCTAGTTGCTATCATCAGTATTTGGATTCGTTCCTTGCTAGCGCCCTTTAGATTGAGTGAATGGATGGTTCCTATCCATCTAGCCGCTATCCTTTTCGTTTTTATCGGAAGTGTTTATGGATTCGATAAACTCTTCTACAGTGGGAGCAAGTCGCTTGTTCCAGCAAGTGAAGAGCAGTTTAAACAGGCAGTTGAAAGAAGTACTTTTTGGAGAAACTCTCCAGATAAGAAACCAACAGTCGATAAAATCATCTTGTATCTATTTGTTATCCTCGTTCTTCTATTTGTTTTTGTTATTGTTGTGTTCTTTGCCATACCTGGGACCTTCATTCCCTACTATGAACATGAATGGTTTGAGCCGTCCATGTTCATGGTGCCAATCGGAGCAACCATTGTTCCAATTAGTGTCGTACTGCTCTTATTCCAAAACAACCCTATCCGCTGGCTGTTAGCCGTACGAAAATACAAGCAGGGAAAAGTGATATTTAGGGAAGAGAAGAACTAGAAACATGAGAGAAACGCTATTACCATTAACAGTGGTTGGTGATGTTTTATCAACAACCTATGATAAAATTGAAGTTTCTGATTATAGTGATTGGTGGAAACTGTGGTGATTTTATATGAGAAAAATAATTTTTATTGGACAGAGCGGTGATAAGGCCGTTTACTATAACACGCGAACAAAAGAGGCTCTCGTAGCAGATAAGAGCGCCTTGTTAAATACAGAAGGGGCTAGGAAGACCAATAATGCTATCATTCCTTTGATGTTTGCTTTTGTTTTTTTGGGTATTATCGGAGGATTAGTAGCTATACCTGCATTTTCAGGTTTTCGATACAACAGCTGGATGGTTCCGCCTTATATCGTTGCCCAGTTCTGTGTCTGTTTTGGCTTTATATGAATGATGGAAGAGGCCTTGTATAAAGAGGTGAAACAGGTTCAAGGGGCAAGTTCTCAACAGTTTGCGAAAGCTGTTGATTCAAATCTGTTCTGGGACAATTTCAGCGATAAAAAAGCGACGTTTGGGAAAATGTTGGCTTTTATGATTGTTATGCTATTAGTTTTTATGACTACTATAGTAATATTTGTTGCTACTATCCCAAGTATTATTGACTCATTCAATAAGCAAGAGACATTTGATATACAAATCTTTTTCTCGCTTTTAGCAGGCCTCTTTCCAGCTGTTTCTTATTTGTTATTATTCCAAAACAACCCTATCCGCTGGTTCTTAGCTGTGCGAAAATATGAACAGGGAAAAGTGATATTTAAGGAAGAAATAGAAAAGAGGGAATGATAATGTCACAAGAGCGATATTTGCAAATCAAAAAAGAGCATCAAGTTCGTAAGTTTGTGGGGCGTTTCCTCTTCATTCTTATCGCTATACTCGATGTTCTACTGGTATCAAGTCATTCCAATTATGTCCCGCTTGTAACGGTGGCTACGGTAACGATTGTGCCCTTTAATCATTTTCTACTTGGTCCTCTTAGGAGACAGAAAAAAGCTATAGAGAAAGAGCATCCAGAATGGAAAATACTCAGTACAAAGGGAGTAAAGGTTCCCTCGGCTGAAGCCACTAAAAGAACCTTGGCTGGTATTGGGATCTTGATAGCCTTGCTGTTGTCTTTTGGGCTATTCTATAAACCTGTAAAACAGCCGAACGACCAAGTAAACAAGCCGCCTAAGCTTGATTCTAAAGCGCCTGAAACGTCCAAGTCTTCTGAGTCTGAGTCGTCCAGTTCCTCTAAGACCAAAGAATCCAGTTCCTCAGAGTCGAAATCCTCGGCTTCGACTGAACAAAGTTCTAAAACCGAAAGTTCAGGAACAAAACCGTCAAAAAGCGAATCCAACAGCCCTTATTACCAGATTCCAGGACTTACTGACGAACAGGTGAGAGATATCATATCGAAATCTGTAAAAGATTTGAGAGAAAAACAGTCAAAAGAAAAATCCGAAGAGTAGACTCGAGAGCTTCAATGTCCTTCTGGACGAGTTCGTTTTGGGATTTTACTGTATAAAATAACAGGAGGAGTTCATATGAATAAAGAAGTGATTGGTTTGATAGTTGGGACAATCGTCATCTTCCTATCTTTTGTATTTGTATGTGGGACCTTTCTCTTTCTCTATCTCTATCTTCGAGATCAGAAGTTGGTCCGCCTTGCCCAGTCATCCGTTCCTGGAACGGTTATCGGCTATAGCCATTTTCGTGAGGGGTATCCACCTATCGTCGAATACACGGTGGATGGAATTGCTTATAAGAAAACCTTGCAGTATTTTATGTTTAAAACGGTCACAATTCCGTGGGGGACTACTAAATTTTTAAAGGAGTATACAAGAGAAGATATGCTGGCGCCTTCGATCACTCGCTACAGCAACTCCTTTGTTTCCTTCAAACGCTTGATGCAGACCCATTTCCCCCTTCATTCGGAGCTGACGGTCTGGTATGATCCAGACAAGCCGACCAGGGCCTATGTCGAACGTTACAGCGGCATGGACAAGTTTTACAAGTGGTTTGGTATCGGATTTGGGCTGGCTCTAGTCCTGGTCTATGGGATAGTGATCCTAGCCTTTTTGTCCAAGATATAAGGCATAAAAGTCAGTTGGTTAATAGGAAACTTTACTTCCCATCGAGTTTCAAGGAGGACAGAGTTTCTTTTCCATTTTCATGCTCACCTATCTTTTCTATCTGATACAGAGAAAAGGTTGCCTCCCACAAATACAGACAGGAAGTGAATTTTGACAAAGCCCCTTATTCGAGATATAATGAAGAAAAAGTGACCAAGGATAAATCAATGACAAACTCAAAGTATATCACACGCCTGAAGCGTTCAGAGGGCCAGTTGCGTGGGATTCAAAAGATGATTGAAGAAGATCGTGACTGCGCAGATATTGTGACGCAGTTGACAGCAGTAAAATCTAGCGTTGAGCGCGTGATTGAGATGATCATTACTGAAAACCTCACAGGCTGTATCAACCAACCACTAGACGACCCCGAGGCTCAAAAGGAACGCCTAGAAAAGGCCATCCGATGCCTGATTAAACGGAAATAAACTAATTTGCTATTGATAAACAATGCAGACAAAGGCATTTAAGTCTATTTCGATAAAGAAATCATGTCGGACAAACGGATGAGTTCCCCCAATACCAATGAGCAACCTCTTTTTAGATACCGTCAATGTGCTTCGTTTTTAGAAGTGACGGGCTACGAGCCCTATATTAGTGGGTTGCAGAAATGAAAAAACCGATTAAGGAACTTAATCGGTTTTTTTCATTATTCTACTTGACCGGGCCAAGCATTCATACCACCTTCTACATTGATAACGGTGAGGCCTTGGGCGCTTAGAAATTCACAAGCAGATGCAGAGCGTACTCCACCTTGACAGATGACATGGTATTCCTGGTCAGGCTTGAGTTCGTTGTAACCTTGCTCCAAGGTACTTAACGGAAGATTTTTGGCCCCTGGTGCATGTCCTGCTTGGAATTCATGCACTTCACGTACATCGATAAGGTTTAGATTTTCATTTAGGTATTTTTCATAAAAGTCAGCCATGCTGATACTCGTTTCCATATTTGACTCCTTCTGGATTAGCCATTTTGTATAGTGAATAAGCGCCGTCAAGGTTTTGGACGGTAAATCCTGCCTGCTGGAGGATACGCACTGTGATCTAGCTGCGCAAAACGCTGTGGCAACTAAGGATGTAGACCTGGTTCTTGTCCGGTTCATCCAAGTTCTCCCCTAGTTCGTTTAGGGGAATGTGGATGGTGTCGACTTTGAGTCGCCCCCTGAAATTCGCCACTTGTCCGTACATCTAGGAATTATTTGCCCTTAGTCAGATCGTCTTCGAGTGGACACATTGGATATTGTCGCTCAGACCCTCGATAAGGTTCAAGGCTGCGTAGCCAATTATTTTATACTTCTAGATGATCTTACCTGTCCAAGCGCTCATACCGCCTCGAACATTGATGACATCGTAGCCTTTTTTCTTTAGCTTCTTCGCAGCTAGTTTGCTTCGCACACCAGAATGACAAATGACGTAGAGTGTTTCTTTTGTCGCTGTTGCATAAGATCCGATTTCGGATAGAGGGACATTCTTGGCATTTTTGATATGACCTCTATGGAATTCCGTAGGCGTCCGAACATCCAGTAGCTGAATCGGTTCTCTGAGTTTAGCTTCTAACTCGCTGGTAGAAATACTGTCAATTTTTGTAAATAATAAGTGAAACATAGGCACCTCCACATATACCCTTATGGGGTATATTAAATCATGAAGTTAAGCTTTTGTCAAGCAAGTTGTTTTGACTTGGGAGGGGATTGGTTTTGAGAGTCTAGAAAGCAGGCTATTCTTGACCTTTCAAAGGCTTTTTGATATGATGAGTCCAAAGTAAGTGTGAGGTGATAAGATGACCAGCGAATACCAGAAAATGATAGCAGGGGAGCCTTACCGTCCGTCGGACCCAGAGTTGCGTGCCTTGGCACAAGCTTCTCGCCAAAAACAGGCTGCCTTTAACAAGGAAGAAGATCCCTTGAAGGGATCCGAAATCATCAAGACTTGGTTTGGCTCAACTGGGCAAAATCTTTATATCAATCCACGCTTGGTGGTCGATTATGGAGTCAATATCCATCTAGGGGAAAATTTTTATTCTAATTGGAATTTGACCATGCTGGATGTTTGTCCGATTCGCATCGGGAACAACGCCATGCTTGGCCCCAACTGTCAGTTTTTAACCCCACTCCATCCACTGGATCCGGATGAACGTAATTCAGGGGTCGAATACGGCAAGCCTATCACCATTGGAGATAATTTCTGGGCTGGAGGTGGCGTCATTGTCCTTCCGGGAGTGACACTGGGAAATAATGTCGTTGCAGGAGCAGGGGCCGTAATCACCAAGTCCTTTGGAGACAATGTCGTCCTAGGTGGGAATCCTGCGCGTGTCATCAAGGAAATCCCAGTAAAAGAAAACTAAAAAGAACAGCCTCGGCTGTTCTTTTTATAATCTTTATCTTAGTCTTATAGATTTTTCTTTTTTGGCTTTTTGGGTTAGAGTGACATCGCACTTGGGGATGTTGCTTTTAAAAACTATTAAATGCATTTTAGTACTCTCAAATTGTTTCTAGTAGCCCTTTCAAAAGAATACTGAGCGAAACTGAATTTAAGGAAACTTTCAGAAAAGTTTTAGTTTTGTTTCAGGAATCTTCTGTAGACTGTCTAGCTATATCATACGAAGGAGAGGAAAAAGGTATGAAATCAAAAAAATGGACCCTACTTGCAACGAGTTTAACGGCAATGGTGCTGATGGCAGCATGTGCCCAGTCAACAACTACATCCAATACCAATGCAATGACAAATAGTGCCACAACAACTGCAACAAAGACAAACCAATCATCCTATTTTACAGATAAGGACAATGATACCTCTTATGACGAAAGCACAGCTTCTAAGATTGAACTATCTGGCTCATCTGCAAACGTCTCTGGAGATGGGGTGACAGTCTCTGAATCAACAGTGACCATCACAAAATCTGGAACCTATGTAATTTCAGGTCAGTCTGACGGAGTGCAAATCAAGATCGAGGCAGATAAGTCTGCAGATGTTCATCTAGTCCTAAAAGGCGCGACCATGACCAATACCAATGCAGCAATTTCTGCGACATCAGCTGGCCATGTCTACTTGACTCTAGCAGAGGGAACCACCAACAGTCTCTCTGACTCAAGCTCTAACAGCGACGAAAAAGCAGACGCAGCTCTCTTTTCTAAGGTGGATTTGACCATCAACGGGAAAGGAACTCTCAATGTGGATGGCAAGAAAAACAACGGTATCAAGGCCAACGACACCCTCCACATCACGGGTGGAACCTATAACATCACAGCAGTTGGCGATGCCTTTAATGTCAATGATGAACTCAACATCACTGGAACGACCATGACTATCGATGCCAAAGAAGATGGGGTCAAGGTGGACAATGACGAGGATACTTCAGTCGGAACCATGTACCTATCCAACAACAACATCACCGTCACAGCAGGAGATGATGGCATTCACGCATCAGGTGATTTGGTTATCGATAGTGGTACCTACACCGTCAAGAATTCGACAGAAGGACTTGAAGGTAAGTCAATCACTATGAACGGTGGGGACATTACCATCTATTCGACAGATGATGGAGTCAACGCAGCCAACAAAAACGCCCAACAGAGTGAAATCTTCTTTACTATGAACGGTGGGAACCTGACAGTAGAAGTCGGCCAAGGAGACACAGATCCAATCGACTCAAACGGCAATATCACGGTCGCAGGCGGAACCATTAAAATGACTGGTCAAACAGGTTTTGACTTTGATGGAACTGCGACCTACACAGGTGGAGATATCTATCTCAATGGCGAAAAACAAACGGAAATTGTCAACTCTATGCCTGGAGGTGGTGGACCAAATGGAGGCCCTCAAGGGAGCGGTCCAGCCCCTGGCGGACAAGGATAAAAAAGAATCTCCTTTCTTGAAAGAGAAGGGAGGTTTTTGTGTTGTTACTGGAGGAAATGTAAAGATAACTCCTTGACACTCCGTCAGCTTTTGATACAATAGTACAAAATTAGAGGAGGTGGGTTATGATTCAGAAACATGCGATTCCCATTTTAGAGTTTGACGACAATCCCCAGGCGGTCCTTATGCCAACACATGAGGGGCTAGATTTAAAATTGCCAAAGAAGTGCATCTATGCGTTTTTGGAGGAAGAGATTGACCGCTACGCTAAGGAAGTAGCAGCGGATTGTGTTGGTGAGTTCGTTTCGGCCACCAAGACTTATCCAGTCTACGTCCTCAACTACAAGGGCGAGGAGATTTGTCTGGCCCAGGCGCCCGTGGGCTCTGCCCCAGCGGCCCAGTTTATGGATTGGTTGATTGGCTATGGTGTGGAGCAAATCATTTCCACTGGAACCTGTGGTGTCCTAGCCGATATAGAGGAGAATGCCTTTCTCGTCCCTGTTCGCGCTTTGCGAGATGAGGGGACCAGCTACCACTATGTAGCGCCTTCTCGTTATATGGAGATGCAGCTTGAGGCTATCTCTGCCATTGAGCAAGTCTTGGAACAAAGAGGCATTCCTTACGAGGAGGTCATGACCTGGACGACAGATGGTTTTTACCGAGAGACGGCTGAAAAGGTAGCCTATCGTAAGGAAGAAGGCTGTGCTGTTGTGGAGATGGAGTGTTCTGCTCTTGCGGCAGTAGCTCAGCTACGTGGAGTTGTCTGGGGAGAATTACTCTTTACTGCAGATTCCTTGGCAGATCTGGACAACTACGACAGTCGTGACTGGGGTTCTGAAGCTTTTGACAAGGCACTTGAACTCTGTCTTGCCATTGTGCACCACATGTGAGTGTTCTGACTATTTTTATGGTAGAATGTAGCTATGTTATTCAAATCTTTTTTGGAAAAAATCAAGACGACGCTGTCTCGGTTATCGCCAGCCCGTCGCATCTTTTTAAGTTTTGCCTTAGTTATCTTACTGGGCTCGCTCCTTTTAAGCCTTCCCTTTGTGCAAGCAACAACGTCACAAGCGACCTATTTTGATCATCTCTTTACAACGGTGTCCATGGTCTGTGTGACAGGGCTCTTTACCCTGCCAGTGGCCTCTACTTATAATATCTGGGGTCAGTTGATCTGTATGCTCTTGATCCAGATTGGCGGTTTGGGGCTCATGACCTTTATCGGAATTTTTTATATCCAAGGCAAGCAAAAGCTCAGTCTTCGTGGCCGGGAGACCATTCAAGAAAGTTTCAGTTATGGAGAAACCCAGTCCTTAAAGGATTTTATCCGCTCGATCTTTTTGACGACTTTTTTGGTGGAAGGGATTGGTGCCTTTCTCCTGAGTTTCCGCTTCATTCCTGAATTTGGCTGGGGACGAGGGATGTTAACCTCTATCTTTTTGGCTGTTTCAGCCTTCTGTAATGCTGGATTTGATAATTTTGGAAGTACGAGTTTGGTAGCCTTTCAAACGGACCCCTTGATCAATCTAGTGATTGCAGGTTTGATTATCACGGGTGGTCTAGGATTTATGGTCTGGTTTGACCTAGCGACCCAGATTGGGAAAAAGAAAAAACGCCGCCTGCGTTTCCATACCAAGTTGGTTCTCTTTTTAACGGCGGGAATTCTGCTCTTTGGAACAGTATCGACTTTGTTCATCGAGTGGAATAATCCTGGAACGATTGGAAATCTCAGCGCTCCAGAGAAATTGCTGGTCAGTTTCTTCCAGACAGTCAGCATGAGAACGGCAGGCTTTGCTTCCATTGACTACACCCAGGCTCGACCAGTGACCTTGTTCATCTATATCTTACAGATGTTTCTAGGAGGGGCGCCTGGAGGGACAGCAGGGGGGCTCAAGATTACGACCTTCTTTGTCCTGTTGGTCTTTGCTCGTAGCGAACTATTGGGCTTGCCTCATGCCAATGTGGCTCGGAGGACTATTGAACCCCGAACCGTGCAAAAATCTTTCAGTGTCTTTATTATCTTCTTGCTAACATTCTTGCTGGGCTTAATCCTTCTAGGGATAACAGCAGAGGGAAATCCGCGCTTTATCTACCTCATGTTTGAAACCATTTCAGCACTTGCGACTGTTGGGGTAACGGCAAATTTAACGCCGGAGTTAGGTAAGTTAGCCCTCAGTATCGTGATGTTATTGATGTTTATCGGCCGTATTGGTCCCTTGACACTACTGGTCAGTGTAGCAGAATACCAGCCAGACAAGAAAGATACGATTCACTATATGAAAGCAGATATCACTATCGGATAAGAAAGGAAGAACGATGTCAGATCGGACAATTGGAATTTTAGGCTTGGGAATTTTTGGGAGCAGTGTTTTGGCTGCCCTAGCCAAGCATGACATGAATATCATCGCTATTGATGACCACGAGGAGCGTATCAATCAATTTGAACCTGTGCTGGCGCGTGGAGTAGTTGGAGATATCACGGATGAAGAACTCCTTCTATCAGCGGGGATTGACACCTGCGATACCGTAGTTGTCGCAACGGGTGAAAATTTGGAGTCCAGTGTTCTAGCGGTTATGCACTGCAAGAGTCTAGGAGTAGCGACCGTCATTGCCAAGGTCAAAAGTCATACAGCTAAAAAGGTTCTAGAAAAAATTGGCGCGGACGCAGTCATCTCACCAGAGTTTGAAATGGGGCGCTCATTGGCACAGACCATCCTCTTTCATAACAGCGTAGATGTCTTTCAGCTGGATAAGAATGTATCGATTGTCGAGATGAAAATTCCCCAATCATGGGTAGGTAAAAGCCTCAGTCAGTTGGATTTGCGTAGGCGATACAACCTCAACGTACTTGGCTTTCGTTCCTACGAAAATGCTCCTCTGGATGTCCAATTCGGACCTAATGACCTCTTGCAGGCAGATGCCTACATCATGGCCATCATTAATAACCAACATTTGGACACCTTGGCAGAGCTAAGTGAGTAGGAGGGGAAGGGTACTCTCTTTCCAATAATTAACGAGTCAATATAAGTATTTTATAAGAGGGATTTAAGAAAAATTTTAACTTTTTCTTAATCCTTTTTAATTTTAGGAGATTATACTAGAGTCATCAAAAAAAGAAAACTCTAAGGAGAATCCTATGAAATTCAATCCAAATCAGAGATATACTCGTTGGTCAATTCGCCGTCTCAGTGTCGGTGTTGCTTCAGTTGTTGTGGCTAGTGGCTTCTTTGTCCTAGTTGGTCAACCAAGTTCTGCACGTGCTGATGTCGTCAATCCGACACCTGC
The DNA here is from genome assembly GCA_905221305.1 of bacterium. Classification (GTDB taxonomy): domain Bacteria; phylum Bacillota; class Bacilli; order Lactobacillales; family Streptococcaceae; genus Streptococcus. The sequence continues at coordinate 63,322 of CAJNCO010000003.1, read as the reverse complement.
CCAAGTTGTGCCAGACGCTGCTTCGGTGAGTGAAAAGAGCGACTTACCAGCAGAGGTTCTCAAAAAAGCAGTCGATGTAGCTCTTCCTTCAGAACAAGCAGACTCAGCACCTAAAGCAAGTGTGGATACGACAAGCTCTTCAGAAAAAGCGGACGCAACTGCTAAAGATTCGGCAGTAGCACCAAAAGAAGAAGTGCAAGCACAACCTGACTCTAAGAAACAAACAGAAGATGCAGTTAAACCTGTGGAAAGTCCTGCGTCTACAGTTTCTGGACAAGACCGTGAAGCCAGTGAAGCGCAACCAGCGACTACTCCAGCTGAAGTGCAAAAAGGTGTGGCTGATAACACCAAAGACACAGTAGATGTCCCAGCTAGCTATCTTGACAAAGCTAATTTCCCAGGACCATTTACAGCTGGTGTCAATCAAGTCATTCCATATGAATTCTTCGCTGGAGATGGCATGTTGACTCGCCTGATCTTGAAAGCCTCTGATAAGGCTCCATGGTCAGACAACGGAACAGCTAAAAATCCCGCTCTCCCACCAGTAGAGAAATTGGGCAAAGGCCTTTACTTCTATGAAGTGGATTTAGCAGGTACCCAAGGCAAATCTGACAAAGAACTGCTTGACCTTTTGAAACAAAATGGCACGCAAAGCTATAAAGCTACCATCAAGGTGTACGGTGCGAAAGACGGCAAGGCAGACTTGAGCAACCTTGTGGCAACTAAAAATTTGGATGTCAACTTGAATGGTTTGACCACTCCAGCTGAAGTCCAAAAAGGTGTGGCTGACAACACCAAAGACACAGTAGATGTCCCAGCTAGCTACCTTGACAAAGCCAACTTCCCAGGCCCATTTACAGCTGGTGTCAATCAAGTCATTCCATACGAATTCTTCGCTGGTGATGGTATGTTAACTCGTCTTATCTTGAAAGCCTCTGATAAGGCTCCATGGTCAGATAACGGAACAGCTAAAAATCCCGCTCTCCCACCAGTAGAAAAATTGGGCAAAGGTCTTTACTTCTACGAAGTGGATTTGGCAGGCACCCAAGGAAAATCAGATAAAGAGCTTCTTGACCTCTTGAAACAAAACGGTACACAAAGCTATAAAGCTACCATCAAGGTGTATGGTGCGAAAGATGGCAAACCTGACTTAACTAATCTGGTAGCGACTAAAAATTTGGATGTCAACTTGAATGGTTTGACCACCCCAGCTGAAGTGCAAAAAGGTGTGGCTGACAATACCAAAGACACAGTAGATGTTCCAGCTAGCTACCTTGACAAAGCCAACTTCCCAGGACCATTCACAGCTGGTGTCAACCAAGTCATTCCATATGAATTCTTCGCTGGTGATGGCATGCTGACTCGCCTGATCTTGAAAGCTTCTGATAAAGCCCCATGGTCAGACAACGGCTCAGCTAAAAATCCCGCTCTTCCACCAGTAGAGAAATTGGGCAAAGGCCTTTACTTCTACGAAGTAGACTTGGCAGGCACCCAAGGCAAATCTGACAAGGAACTACTTGACCTCTTGAAACAAAACGATACACAAAGCTATAAAGCTACTATCAAGGTGTACGGTGCAAAAGACGGCAAGCCTGACTTAACTAACCTCGTAGCGACTAAAGATTTGACTGTTAATTTGAATGGTTTGACCACACCAAATCAGGTCAAAGAGTCTGTTGTTAACAATGTCAAAGACATGATTGATGTTCCAGCTAGCTACCTTGAAAAAGCAAATGTTCCGGGTCCATTCTTGGCTGGTGTCAACCAAGTTATTCCATACGAAGCTTTTGGTGGAGATGGTATGTTGACTCGCCTCTTGTTAAAAGCCTCAGACAAAGCTCCATGGTCCGACAACGGAACAGCTAAAAATCCAGCTCTATTGCCACTTGAAGGCTTGGCTAAAGGCCAATATTTCTACGAAGTGGATTTGAATGGCAATACGGTTGGCAAAGATGGTCAGGCCTTGCTGGATCAACTTCGAGCTAACGGAACCCATACATACCTGGCTACTGTTAAAGTCTATGGATCTAAAGATGGCAAACCTGATTTGACCAATCTGATTGCTACTCGTCAAGTAACGATTCAGCTTCGTGGAAAAGAAATGGCGACAATACCATCTCAACAAGGTCAGATGAATACGAAGCCTTCTGAAACAGGCTCTACAGGTACGACTGAGGGTATGATGGGTACAAATCACCATATGTCAGATATGAAAGTAGATCAACCAGATTCTAGCCCAATGTCTAATATGATGAAAAAAGATGATAAAGCGATGTTACCAAATACTGGGGAAGCTAAAACGGCTACAGCTGGCCTTGGTATCTTTGGTCTAGCCTTGGCAGGTCTTGTTGGACTTTTGGGTTTGACAAGCAAACGAGAAGATTAAGATTCAAATCACTTAAACATTAGAGAAAATAGTGTTATACTAAAGCAAGTATAACACTGTTTTTATCGAAGGAGTGTCAGATGAAAAAGACAATTTTGCTGGTTGATGATGAGATAGATATTCTAGATATTCAAAATCGCTATCTTATACAGGCAGGTTACGATGTTTTGGTCGCCCATGATGGCAAGGAGGGATTAGAGCTTTTCAGAAAAAAATCTATCGACCTCATTATCACAGATATCATGATGCCCAATATGGACGGTTATGATTTTATCAGTGAAGTTCAGTATATCGCTCCGGATCAACCCTTCCTCTTTACAACTGCTAAGACAAGCGAACAGGATAAGATTTATGGATTAAGTTTGGGGGCAGATGATTTTATAGTCAAACCCTTTAGCCCACGCGAATTGGTTTTAAGAGTGAATAATATCTTGCGTCGCCTTAGCCGTGGAGGAGAGACAGAACAGATCGAGTTTGGTGACTTGGTAATCAACCATGTGACTCATGAGGTTCGCATTGGGGAGCAACCTTTGGAATTGACAGTAAAATCCTTTGAGCTTCTATGGATATTGGCCAGCAATCCCGAGAGAGTCTTTTCAAAGACGGAACTTTATGAGAAGGTATGGCAAGAGGACTATGTGGATGATACCAATACACTCAATGTTCATATCCATGCTTTAAGGCAAGAGTTGACCAAGTATACAAATTCAAATGCTCCTGCTATCAAAACTGTCTGGGGTTTGGGCTATAAGATGGAAAGACCAAGAGGTAGAAAATGAAATTAAAAAACTATATTTTAGTGGGGTATCTAGTGTCGACTCTACTAACGATTTTGGTCGTTTTCTGGGCAGTCCAACGAATGTTGATTGAGAAAAGTGAAGTTTACTTTCTAGTTGGAATGACCTTGATTGCTAGTTTCATTGGCGCTGCAGTGAGCATCTTTCTTTTGTCGCCAGTGTTCTCTTCTCTGAAACATTTGAAAAAACAAGCTCAGGATATAGCCAGCAAGGATTTCAGTACAGAAATCGAAACCAAAGGCCCATTAGAATTTCAAGAGCTGGGCCAGGCTTTTAATGACATGTCTCACAATTTGCAGGCTACCTTTCAATCACTTGATGAGAGCGAGCAAGAAAAGAGAATGATGATTGCGCAGCTCTCTCACGATATTAAAACTCCCATTACCTCCATTCAGGTTACTGTGGAGGGAATTCTAGATGGAGTGATTAAGGAAGAGGAACGGCTCCATTACTTAACCACGATTGGTCGGCAAACTGAGCGTCTAAACAAGCTAGTGGAGGAATTGGATGTTTTGACTCTCAATACACAACCTCAAGATACTGCTGATGAAGAAGTCGAAGAGGTCTTTTTAGATCAGTTGCTGATTGAGTCAATGAGTGAATTTCAACTCCAGATTGAACAAGAGGAGCGAGATGTTTACATTCAAGTGACACCTGAGTCGGCGAAAATCAAGAGCCATTCTGACAAACTTTCTCGCATTCTGGTCAATTTGTTAAACAATGCCTTTAAATATTCAGAATCAGGAACCAGAATCGAGGTTCTTGCCCAATTAACAGAACAAGAGCTGAGAATCAGTGTGAAAGACGAGGGTCAGGGAATCCTTCCTGAGGATTTGGAAAAGATTTTTAAACGACTTTATCGTGTAGAAACTTCGCGCAATATGAAGACGGGTGGGCATGGCTTAGGTCTTGCGATTGCACGCGAACTAGCCCATCAGCTTGGTGGCGAAATCACAGCAGAAAGTCAGTATGGCTTAGGAAGCAAGTTTACATTCAGCCTCAATTTGAAATAGAGCCGTAAAATCCCTTTACAAATCTAGCTTTTCATGGTACAATAGCCCTTGTGTGAAATAGCAGCAGGAAAGCATGAAGCTCGTCAACAGGTGTCTTATGACAAGTAACCTTGGCTGTTTAGGCGAAGGGCATCTGCACGAATCAGGGCTTTCTAAGTGACTATTTCCACCGAAATATTATTTATATCAGGAGGACATACACATGTCACGTTATACAGGACCATCTTGGAAACAAGCTCGTCGCCTTGGCCTTTCACTTACAGGTACAGGTAAAGAATTGGCACGTCGTAACTACGTACCAGGACAACACGGACCAAATAACCGTTCTAAATTGTCAGAATACGGTTTACAATTGGCTGAAAAACAAAAACTTCGTTTCACTTACGGTGTAGGTGAAAAACAATTCCGTAACTTGTTCGTACAAGCTACAAAAATTAAAGGCGGAATCCTAGGTTTCAACTTCATGCTTCTTTTGGAACGTCGTTTGGATAACGTTGTTTACCGTCTTGGTCTTGCGACTACTCGTCGTCAAGCTCGTCAATTCGTAAACCACGGTCACATCCTTGTTGACGGAAAACGCGTTGATATCCCATCATACCGCGTAACACCAGGTCAAGTGATCTCAGTTCGTGAAAAATCATTGAAAGTTCCAGCTATCCTTGAAGCAGTAGAAGCTACTCTTGGACGTCCAGCATTCGTATCATTCGACGCTGAAAAATTGGAAGGTTCATTGACTCGCTTGCCAGAACGCGATGAAATCAACCCAGAAATCAACGAAGCACTTGTCGTTGAATTCTACAACAAGATGCTTTAATTTTAAGAAATATCTTACAGAAAGCCTACAACAGTGGGCTTTTTGCTTTGTCTTAAAACGTTGATTTCTGGGTTTGCTTAGATATTTGCTAGATTGATTTCATTGCTGCTTCAAAGAATGAGACGGCTTTTTTTGCATTCTCTTTTGAGAGGTGGCTATATATATCCATGGTCATGCTGATTTGCGAGTGACCTAGGCGGTGCTGAAGTTCCTTGTAAGGTATTCCAGAGTTAAGCAAGAGACTAGCGTGAGTATGGCGGAAACCATGAAAACCAATGTTAGGAACGTCAGCACGTTTGAAGTGGGTTCTTAACCTGGTTTGTAAGGTTCGATTATTGGGGTACTCATGTATGAAGTCAGAAAAGACCACCGTTTCAGTACGTCCGAGTTGCCAAGCCTCTTGTATTTGCCTACGTTTATATTGCTTGAGCATAGCGACTGTTTGGCGGTCTATATCTATATCCCGATAGCTAGACTTTGATTTTGGGCTATTGATTTCTTGCTTATAGTTTAGAGTCTTTGTGACGTGGACAATGGCATTTTCTAGGTCAATATCTGACCAGGATAGGGCTAAAGCTTCATTGATACGGCAACCAGTGGCCAGTAGAAACTTGTAAAGTGTAATCTCGTAAAAATGGCGGTACTTATTACTGTCTAAACTATCGAGATAGCCAAGAAACTTTTTAAGCTCCTGATTGTCAAAATGTTTGATCTTGTGGCGGTTTGCCTTTTGATTGTTCCGAGGTAGTAAGACTTCACGGGCTGGATTGAATGGGATAGCTTGCATAATGACACCATATTGAAGAATACGCTTGTTAAGCGCGTGGATTTTATCATAATGTAGATACGCCCCAGGCTCTCCTTTATTAGTCTTTTCTGCCAGTTGGTTGACAATGGATTGAATAAGTGGAGTTGTCAGCTTATCGAGCTTATATGAGCCAAAGAGAGGTAAAACGTGGGCTTTTAAGAGCTTTCTAGTAGCGTCTTGACTATTTGGCTTCACAGTATGTTTGTGATTATCCCACCATAGGCTAGCTAGCTCCTCGTAGGTGGATATAGTAGAAGCTTGAAACCTAGTCGAGCCGTTCACCTTAAAGTCTATAATTGCGTCTTGTGCTTTTTGCTTAACCTCTTTTTTAGTGCGTCCCGTGACTTTCGTTGTGACTTGTTTACCCGTTACCTGGTCAATGCCCAGATAGACACTAGAGCGGTAGACTATTGACCCGTCTTTTTTACTATGTTGCGTTATTTTCATGATGATAAACCTTTCTAAAAAACATCAGCAGGCAAGCTATTATTAAAAAGGTTTTAGATTATGGTTTAAATCATGCTAGGGCTTCACAGATTGCCCTGTATTCGATTTTAAATAGTCAGACGGTAAATTATAACGGATTGTAGAAAGCGTGTATAGGGCTTTAAATGAGCTTTTGGAAAGCTTGGTTTTTGTTTAGTCGCTCTCTTCCCCTTTCTTATAATCATCAGCAAGATTTTGATAATACTCGTTATAATCTCTTCTTAAACTATCAATAAATCCAAAAATCAATCCAATTGTAATTGGGCTTAGAATTGTTTCAAGAACAATTTTAATATAATCATTATTTAACGCAAGATAAGCACCATAAAAAAGGAATAAAATATAAATTATGATAAATGCTAACAGTGTGCGACTCTTTTCTTTTAAAAAAGATTTATTTTTTCTTGTGCTTTTCATGAAATTTGTTCCTTTGAATTATTCTATAACCTATCGAACAAAGAGCGAAGTAAGAGAAGTCACGCGCTTTGTTGGGTATAATCGGACTTTTCGGCTGCCCTAAAAGAAAAATATAAGGGCTGAGTTTCCAAGGGTTTTTTATTATTCAAACCCTTTGAAGCTATCCAAAATTTTATCTTTTGAGTCAGTTGGGTTAACAATCATAACAACGAAATCTCCGTAGATTGTAACTGGTTGATCAAGTAGTTTTTTATCTTTCTTGATTGTCGCAAAGTATGGATTGTTTTCTTCGTATTGATATACTTCTACTGAACTTCCGTCTGGTAAAACAAATCCTTTGCCATCTTTTGCTTGTACTAGCGAAGATGATTTTTCTTGTTCGCGTTCAATGGTAAACCCGTTATCCTCTAACGCTTTCTTGAAATCATCTAAACTAGTTGCTTTTTTAGATACAGGTTTATCACTTGCTTTTGTCTCTTCAGTCTTTGATTGCTCTGTTTTTGGTTGCTCCGAGCTATCTTTGGTAGTTGATTGATTGTTAGAGCAAGCTACTAGAACTGTAGCAGAAAGTAAAATAGCTGATGTGGTTAGTAGTCTTTTCATGGGTAATCTCCTTTTTACTATATGTTGCTTTGGTTTGGAAATGAACTAACAAAAGAACATTATTATTGAACAGAGAGAAGTAAGAGTTTCTAAAAATGCTAAGCTTTGCTATCTATTGTTTCTTTGTTTTATTAAGTAATTCTTCAAGTTTAATAATATCTTCTTCTGAAAGTTTATTTTTAAAATCATTAATAGCTTCAGTGTCTTTAGGGTCTATTAAACGATATTCGTGAGCGATTTTTAAAACTCTAATTTCTTCCTCAAGCATTTCATGTTTTTTTTCAAGTATTTTTAGCTCTTTATCAAGTCTTAATTTTTCGTCTAACTGAAGACCTAAATGAGTAACAAGGTCAGAGGGCTCTTTTAAAAAATCATGTGGTAAATTATCATTCTCTAAATCTTTTATAACGTCTTTAAAATATTTCTTTTGTTTTCTTTCTGACAAAGACTCAAACATTGTAACAAAATCAATTACTGGTTGCTCATTTTTTAAAATAACGTCTGGCTCAAGAACAAAATAACGGGGATCAATATCTGATACTTCTACTTTAAAATAGTCAGCAAGTTTTTGGAGGTTTTCGGTGTTTGGCATTGACCTACCTTTGACATAACCTGTTAAAGTACTTTTTGGAATACCTAAATCATTATGTAAGTCAATTTGTCTTTTACCTTGTTCTTTCATAAGTCTATTTAACCTAGCAGAGAAATAGAGTCTATTTTTAATATCTTGAGGGCTATTTTTTGCCATGTATAATTACCTCCTCCTAAATTTCCTAAGCCCATTGTAACACAATAAAATAGAAATAGTACGAAAATAATAATATTTTTTTATTAAACGGTTGACAAAGTACGAAAATAATAGTACAATTCAATTATCATTTTAGAAAGGATTTTTTAAAAATGGAACAGATTACTTTAAAAGGAGCGCGAGTTTCTGCTGGTTATACGTTGCGTGAAGTTGGGTTAAAAATTAATAGAAGTTTTCAGACTGTCGCAAAGTACGAAAAAGATAGTACTAAAATACCTATTGATTTACTAAGAGAATTAACTTCACTTTATAATATTTCCCCTGATCTTATTTTTTTGGGGAAAAGTACGAAAAAAAACGAACTTTTTTAGAAAGGAGCAAACATGAATGAACTAGAAAGAACAGCCCTCAATGAAATACTGAGGACCGTGACATATATTGCTGAGAAGTTGGATGAATTGGAGTCTAAACTTGCTAAATCTGATCTACAAGATTTTGAGCATCCAGAATAGTTAGTTGATATTCAATAAAGCGGATGGTAGCATTTAAAAATTTTTTCAAATCTTGTAAATCTTTGTCTGTATGTTTTCGTACGTAGTGAGTTTCATCATTTCCTATCCACGAAGTAGCTTGAGCGAGCTTTTTTAGAATTTGATCATCGATATAATCTTTAATGACAGCTCCCAACAGTTTTGCCTTGATTTCATCAGCTTTTTCGGGGAATTTATGGACCAAAAAATCTTTGATGATGAACTCTAGAGACTTTCTGAGACCAATCCCTACTAAAGTGTCGTAACCGTCTGCCTCGGCTTGTAAAGACTGAACATATGTCTTAACACCTTGAGGAGAAAGTTTAGAAATTTCTTTAGGAAACTTAGATGGGACCTCTTTGTAATAGTGTAAATTTCTTGGGAAAACATCCCCATAATCGTATATATAATCATAAGAATCTACCCAAGCATATTTACAAGAATTGCAAAATAAAGTTAGAAACAAGATGTGACTATTTTCATCTTTGTAAAATGATGAATCTTTTAATATAGGCTCTATGCCTCTACCACAATTAGGACAAATATCTGTTACAGTAACATTTACTTCAGCATTGCTCCAATTACCATATTTCGCTTTCATCAACATAATAGCTTCTCCGATCAATTTATTATCTTTATTATACCAAATTTAGAAAGGAAAAAACAATGGAACTAGTCTATATGGACGGTAAGAAAGAGCCGTATACATTAAGTAGTATTGTTGCAGAATGTGCAGAAGTTAAGCACAGACATTTAAAAATTTTGCTGAATAAGCACCGAGAGGACTTTGAAAGCTTCGGAAAGGTGCAATTTAAAATTTCACCTTCAGAAAGTGGGCAAAATGTACGGGACTATATTTTGAATGAGCAACAAGCAACATTGCTGATCACTTACTTACGAAATACAGAACCCGTAAAAGAGTTTAAGAAGAACCTAGTCAAAGCATTCTTTGAAATGCGTGAGGAACTTTCTAAGTTTCGTATGCAGAGGGCGCTAGAAAAGCCAAAAAGAAAAACACTGCATGACAGTATTGAGAACTGGGGACAAGCCCCAAAGTACCCGCATAGCACCATGAACAACTTACTACTAAAGGCAGTAACTGACAGGAACGCTAAGCAGTTAAGGGAAGAACGTGGGGGCAATAATGGCATTGATAGCTTGACCAGTGACGAGCTGGAGCAATATCAAGCCTTTGAGGACATGGTAATAGCCATGATTGGCTTGAATATGAGCTATCAGGAAATCAAGTCCCTGGTATTCAGAAATAAAAAAACACGCCTAGAAAGCGCGTGAGAGCAACAAAAAAGGCTTACCGAGACCAATCAGCAAAGCCTTTCACACTAAAACTAAAACGAATTTAACAACGCAGGCAAGCTATTATTAAAAGGGTTTTAGTAAAGATTTATACCTAAATTATAGCATATTTAGGACATTTTGACCATACAGAGAGCGCTAACTCTTTAAACTGGTCATCACTCCAAGCGTTCGCCAACTTGGGGCAATCGCCCAGCGTTTGAGTGGTGAAATTATCCTGTATAGTAAACGACAATTAAAAGGCCAATGGAGGAATAACATGACAACAGACCTAAACGACATGACACAAGCAGAATTTGATAAACAAATGGCTGAGATTAAAGCGAAACGCCCAAACCTCTTCCAGTTCATCTCTGATTTTGTAGATCGAAAAGTAAGCACCGAAGAGGTGGACGACTTCCTGAAGATGGAGCATAGAAACCAAGTGGACTATATCAAGAGCTATCAAGCGAGGGCATAGCATGAATGAACTAGATTTAAGCAACACACAGGCGATTGTCTTTGTTGTGGTATTGATTGGCTTGCTGCTTTATCTAAATCACCGAGACCGCAAAAAAAGCGCCCAAATGGAGCGAGAAAGCAAACAGACAATAGAAACACCTAGCGAGGATTTAAGCCCTGATTATGGGCGATATATCCAGCTTGCAGGGGTCAATGTATGGGGAGGGATTTAATGAATCTAACACTGAATGACAAACGAGTATTAAGACTAATCAAGGTGGGGGCTGAGAACTCCATAACAGGGGCAGAAATCAGCTTAATGACCAAGTTAGCAGAAAGAACCGTACAGGACATTATCAGCCGTCTGATCACGCGCTACGGCGTTCCTATCGTTGGGGTACGTCATGGAGCTTTTAGAGGCTACTTTATCCCAGCTAACAAAGAGGAGTTACTGGACGGAGCAAAGGCATTCTATAACCAAGTACAAGAGGAGCAGAAGCGCCTAACTGTCCTTTTGAATGCCGATTTAGAGAGCTACAAACTACTACTGAAGGGGGCGGGAGACTATGTTTAGTTTAAGCAAAGAAAGCGAAAACGAGTTAGCCCATGGAGTTTTAAACCTTGTAGAAAAATACTTGGAGGCGCGTGATATACTTAAACCGCGTTTGACAGGTTTAATTTCAGCTCAGGAGGCCATGGCTGAGTTAGATATAAAGTATAAGACACTCCAAAAGTGGGAAGAAGCAGGGCTAAGACGATACCAGCCCCCATTAGAAGAAACTAGGAAAATATACTATAAAGTTACTGACTTGCTGAAATTTTTGGGGGTTGAAGAATGACCAACTTTGATTTACACCCTGCAAATAGTAAAGGCTTAAGGGTTGGAGAAATGGACGTTTACAAGGACAGACGACCAACAGTAGAGCAGTTGAAAGAACAAAAGCAACTTAAGAAGTTAAGAAAAAAACGTAGAAAGGGATAATATAGATTTTGGCAAATGAAGAAACTTATTTTTTATCACTCAGAGGGGCAAAAGGGCAACTAGGCTATGAGTGTGACACTATAAAGAACCAAGCCTATAAACAGACTTATGAAGCAGTTAAGAGCGACCCAAAGCAACTTGAAAAGATTGATAAAGGTTTAATAACAGATATAGAACTTGAAGCAATCGCCAAAGAACAAGCACAAAGGGCAAGAAAGAAAGCCCTACCTAGTTCACCATTAGGGGTTGCTATGATGTTACAAGAATGCTTGCGATTTATTAGAATTAGGCCAGAGGTACAGGGGCAGAAAGCCCCCTTGTATTATTATGATCCAGATAAAGGAATATGGCTAGAAGATAATGAGTTTTTACAGGATTTAATTTCTGTTATCTTCCCTGAAGTAACCGAGAAACAAGCACTTGATATTCTCTATAAAATTGCACGACAAAGCCCAATACTGAGGATGGACAGTGATTATACGGTTATTGGAGATAAGTTATATAATTCCAAAACTGAACAGTTTGAAGAACTGACTTATCGTGTGATTGTAACTAGAAAAATCAATACTGGATATAACCCTGAAGCCAATGAACCAACTATAAAAGGTTGGAAACCAAGTAAGTGGCTTGCTGAGTTATTTGACAATGACCCAGAACTATATGATTTAGCTATCCAGATTATTAAAGCAAGTATCACAGGTAGAACTCTAAAAAATATCTTTTGGCTTTATGGAGAGGGTGGAACTGGTAAAGGTACATTCCAGCAGTTGCTTATTAACTTGGTAGGTATGGAGAACGTTGCAAGTCTCAAGATGACGGAATTTGATAAAAGCCGTTTTTCTACCTCCATTCTGTTAGGTAAGAGTTTGGTTATCGGAGACGACGTACAAAAGGACGCAGTTATTAAAGATACCTCTAATATGTTTAGTCTTGCAACAGGGGACATCATGACCATAGAGGACAAAGGGAAACGCCCTTACAGTCTACGTTTAAATATGACTATTGTACAATCATCTAATGGTTTACCAAGAATGAACGGGGACAGGGAAGCGATTGATAGGCGGTTTAAGATTTTACCATTTACCAAAGTCTTTAAAGGGAAGCCAAATAAGGCAATCAAAGAGGACTATATTAACAGGAAAGAGGTATTAGAGTATCTCACGCGCCTAGCCCTTGAAACACCGACAAAGGACATCACACCAGAGAAATCAAAAGAGATTTTAAGAGAATACCATGAAGATAACAATCCAGTTATCGCTTTTGTGACTTCATTCTTTACTGATAATCTAGTGAGTGAGTTTTTACCTAATAGCTTTGTATTCCAAAATTGGAAAGGATTTACAGAGTATTACGGAGTCAAGTTACACAAGACAGAAATGGGATTACATAGGGAAATAAAGAATAATTTACCTAGTTGGATCACGACAGGGCAAAAAACAATCCCAGCAGGTAGACAAATACATACTGGTTTCTATCCACACGAGGATAAATTACCTTATGCAGGAACATATTTTAACGGCAGGGAGAAGCCAGAGAAACAGAAAAGACCTAGAAATGAACGGGGTTATTTTAATGGCAGAGCGAAAAGGAAGAAATAATTTTATACACTTTATACACTAGGAAAAAAAGTGTGGGAGTTGTAACCCTTAGAGCGCCAAGGACTTTAGACACTTATGCACTTTATACACTAGGTTTTTTCTTTTACAGCATATTAGTTGCTATAAAAGTACCTTATAATTCCCTATATATTTTTTAATTAAGTGTATAAAGTGTATAAAATAGGACTTAAACCCTTGGTATGACAGGCTTTTGATTTTATACACTTCAAAAATAAAGTGTCTAAAATTTGCGCTAAGTGTATAAAAAAGGGGATAGAAAAATCAATTTAAGTACAAAAGGAGTAAAAAACATGAAAACTAAACTATTTTTTTATTATAAATGGCAACAACCGCTTGAAGAATTTGAGCAAGAAGTAAATGATTTTATGGCGACCGTGCAGGTAATTGATGTAAGACATTCAACCGCGACCGTGGGAGATAGTGACGGCATGAGTGCGATTACTAGTTTGCTAGTATTATACAAGTAACAGGAGAAACAACATGACATTAAAAACATTTTCAGATAAAGCAAAAACATTTACTTTCACCTACGAATTTAAAGACCTAGATACTGCTCTGGTAGCAGGTCACGCGCTACTGGGATACATGACTGGGACATATTGCCAGCCTACAATCTCATTGACCTATAAGGATAAAGGGACGCTTATCGCTGAGTATGTGGAGGATAACAAGCTAAACAAGACTTTCAAGCATATTTGTGACAGTTTCAAAGACTACTACAGCCAACCAGTGGACGATGAAGCATTTGAAGAACGTTACAAACGGGAGCGCGTGCTTCAACTCAAAGAGTCAGAGGATTTTGAGAGTTTGCTGAATAAGGTCACAGATTACGAGCTGGAGCTATTAGACTATGCTGATCGTTTGCTTTCTGATAAACCTATCCCTATGGACTCTATGACCGCTTTTGGTACGTTGGAAATGCTGGACGATGAAAGTATTAGCCTACTCCAAAAGTTGGACGTAGAAGGCGAATATAAAGGCCTTGCAGGTTATTCTGGTCAATAAAACACAGAGAGGGGAGCAATCCCCTTTTAGCATTTAGGCAATAGATTTGGGTTTTTCTATATAAGGGGGATTTTTGAACGAATGGAAGTTATAAAATCAATAACCATAGAGACATTTATAAAGCCAATGAAAAACAAGAATATCAGTCACGGTATAGCTGAGTTGGACGGTAGAAAACTAGAGATAGACCTAGATAATCTATATATCCCCTTTGGAAGTAATCATTTTGATTTAGCAAGTATACCAGGAACTAAGGGAGGCAATCGCTACTTCTTTGTCTGTCCTATTTGTGGTAATCGATGCAGAAAACTCTATAAGAGACTTTTGCTATATGGTTGTGGATCATGCCAGAAAATACACAAGTCAACACTGAACCGAAGTAAGACAGATTGCCAATACTATTGGGAGCTTGCGCTTAGGGAAGCTAGAAAGGTGGAACCAGGTTGGAGTCCCAAACGTGGTGGATATATGTTTGATAGTTTCCCAGAAAGACCAAAATACATGAGAAAGAAACGATATTACAAGCATTATCAAAAGTTTGTTTACTATACCAGAAAGGGAGATAGATTTTGGCTGAATGGATTGAGCAATCTGAAGTAGTGATTTGGAGCATTTCCAAACAAAACTAAATAAAGATCATGGTTAGAAAAAAATGATATAAATATTGTTTAGCGTTATAGTTACAACAGTCAATTACAAGATACTAAACAGGTATGAATACGAGACAGGAGGCAGAGATACCCCCTTTATTTTTAGACGGGGGTATATTTTGCTAGAGGAAAAGAACGCCGACCTCTTTTGTGCAAAAAATTCCCTTTTTGAAATGTTTATAAGCGTATAGAAATATAGCATTATCAGAACGTTAGCTTAATTTTTCAACCTTTAAAGGTACTACCTAACTTTCATATTATTGTGACAATAGGGGGCTATCTTCCTATCCACGCGCTTCTATGAGCTTCACCCGTCATTGTACATTTTTTCTCACGGGAAAGCATTTGAAGCTAGAGCGAACATAGAAAAAACGAAAAAAATACACTAAATAAGGAGTGTCAACTTGACCATTAAAGATATAGAGGAAAAACTAAAGAGGGTGAAAAAAGGAAATGCCCTTATCCCGAAATTGCAACTTAAGTATCAGAGTTTAGAAAGTGGACTGCTTACAGGATCTAGTCAGTTTCAAACACGGGTAACAACTAGCAAAACAAATACTACTGAAAATAAGCTACTTGAAATCTTGCAACTAAAAGACGAGGTAATAGAGCAACTCAACGCTATTGTGAATGAGCGTATAGAAGTCATGGATTTAATAGACCAGTTAGATGAAATTGAGGAGTGGTTAGTATTGACAATGTTATATGTGAATAACCTCCCTTTGGCTCAGATTTGTAGGGAGATGAAGATAAGCAAGGTTAACGTATATAGAATTAGAAAGCAAGCTTTAGACCACTTGGCAGGTATGGTAAATGCAGATTGATAAAAAAGAGACAGTCAAACAGGTATACAGATTTCTAAAAAACTATCCATCGCTGGTAAAATTGAGTCTAGACGACTAAGATGGAGCGTTTAGAGCCAAAGCTGAAGAGTTGATGGGTGTGATTGAAGCCTTCAGGGACAATCTGGACGATGTACGCCGCGAGATATTCGCTAATCTCTTTACAAGAAGAGTAGGGGAGAGATTAAAGCTATGACAGTTATATGAGACACTAGAGATTGATAAAGCTGAGTATGAGCGCCTCAAGGCTGAGATGCTGCTAGACTTTGCTAAAAGCTATAGAAGTGGTGTTTTGTTAGTATATGAGTAGCCCTAAGCTTCATATTTGCCCCCTATTTTGCTTTGATTGGGACTGGATAACTAAAACACCATGTATAAACTACAAGCCCTTAGAAACGAATATGGGGGCTTCTATGAGAAATTACTTTTCCTCTTTTCATTTGATAAAATAGAGGTGTGAGGGGCTTTCGCCCCGACCTATTAGCGTTTACCTTTTTCTTTTGCGGGATTCGGGTTTGCGCTTTTTGTTTTAGTTTAGAGGTTAATAGTAATCTAAGAAAAAATCTATTTACCAATGTATAAAGATAATATTGAAAAGTTTGCGAAAAAGGATTATACTGAGGTTGTAGCACAAGAGAAAACTCTTGAATTATTATCTGAAGTATTCGACTTTGAATTTGGAAGGATTGAATGATATGGCAAAACAAGATATTTACACTTGGCCAGAAGGCGAAGATGACAACATTGATTTCAATGCTGTCCATGAAAAAACAAGAACAAAACTGTTGAGGATTTGGACCAGGAATGGGCAGAATATCTCAAAACATTAAAACTAGAATCGATTTAATTAAGCACCTAGAGAAATCTAAGTGCTTTTTATTTTCCTTTTAAGAATAATAAATTAGAAGAAGAAAAATGAGTATTTTAAATATTGAACTTACAAGCATTGAAGTAACTAAATTAGGTTTTGAACATTGGGGAGAAGTGGCTTATAGTGTATCGATACTAAAGAATGAATACAAGGTAAAGTTATTGCTCCTTTTGGATTTTAAGGTAGAAAATAAGCAGTTGCTGGACTACCTGATATCAACTTGGAAGTATCGGGATCTGGTGCTTCATTCTGTACAAATGCATGAAATGGAAAATATATTTTAAAAAAACTGTGTTTTAACTTAATTTTAAAGCGAAATAGATTGACACAAGTATAGTAAGCTGTTATAATTTTTTTAGAAAGGAGTAGAAAAGAGATGGAAAAATATAGTATTTTTAATATTTCTGATTGGTTTTTATCTAAAGAAGCAATGACTCCTAAAAAATTACAAAAACTTTCTTATTATTTTGTAGCTTGGGGTTATGCATTATTTAATGCCTCGCTTGTATCTGATACAGTTTTCCAAGCGTGGGTACATGGCCCTGTTTCTCCAGAATTATATAACAAATATAGAGAATATGGCTGGAATGATATTGAACAAAAAGAAGATAATTCAAAACTATTTGACAGTAAAACATTGGAATTGCTAGAGTCTGTATGGTTTACATATGGTGGTAAGTCAGCTAATGAATTAGAAGCATTGACTCACAGTGAACTTCCGTGGCAAAATGCTCGAAAAGGTCTAGATGAAAGAGAACCTAGTGATAAAGCAATTGATACTGAAGATATGAAAGAGTATTATCGTTCAATTTATATTGGAGATTAATTCTTGAGGAAACTAACCGAAAATAATGAAGCTCACTCTGGCAAGGGAACTCTGTTAACAAATTCAAAAAATGTTGCTTTTCAAATCTTAATTAGTAGACAATTAGATAATAAGTTTGCCTTTAAAGACTTGAACCCTGAAGGTATTAAAGCTCTACATAGTTTTATTGACGACACTATCGGAAAAAAATTAACGATAACAGAAGTAGATAAACTCTATTTGAGAACAAAAGGTGGGGCAACACAAGAAATCAATAACGAGGATATTATTCATTACGGGAAAGATCGTACTAAATTTAGAGTATTTGGATATTACAATAGTGAAAACTATTTTAATATAACCCGTATAGATCCCAAACATAAAACAAATAAAAAGTAATGGAGAAATTTGCTAAGCATAGACAATGTATATACGTTTGTTAGCATTTAGTAAACGTCTGACTTAATTTCATATTAAAAAAACTAGCACGTTTTACCGTGCTAGTTTCTTGCCTGCTGAACTCATCGATTGGTAGAAGTGAAAAGTTCTTTTTGCTTAGTTTTTTGCTTAGATAGAAAGAAAACCTAAGACAACAGAAATAGATAGAATTTACCTCCAATCCCTTATGTATCAAGGGTGAGAGCTATCTAAAGAAGTCTAGCATTATCAACTTTCGGCAATACTTAATATGAAGCTAAGATTTTGAAAAATCTTCTGTATCATAACCAAAGAATAACAAAGAATAACAAAGATATAACAAAGAATAACCAAAGATATAACAAAGAATAACAAAGAATAACCATATTATTTAAAATTGCAGAATTTTACTTGATAATGACTGTAAAATTAGCTTCAAAATAAATTTATGGAGGGTTACTATGTTCAGTAACTATTTAGAAAACATTGTTATATTAGGTTTATTATTTGCGCTGGTTCTCTTTTTTTTTTAGGGCTACCAGACGTAATTGTTTCTTTTCTATTGCTTCTATATTTATTGACAACTTTTGTAATTGCTATAGTAGTGACTGTAAAAGATAAATAATAAATTTTAATCAAGCACCTAGAGAAATCTAAGTGCTTTTTCTTTTCCTTTCGCGAATAATAAAGTAGGGGAAGAAAAATGAGTATTTTAAATATTGAACTTAAGCATTGAAGTAACTAATGCTAGGTTTTGAACATTGGGGAGAAGTGGCTTATAGTGTATCGATACTAAAGAATGAATACAAGGTTAGATTATTACTCCTATTAGATTTCAAGGTAGAAGCTAAAGAGTTGCTAGATTACCTGGTATCGACTTGGAAGTATCGTGATCTAGTGCTTCACTTAGTAGAGATGCATAAGACAGAAAATTTTTTTAAAAAAATAGAATTAAACATATTATACTTAACAAGTATGGTATAATAAGAATAATAAAACAATGGAGGTGGCTGTAATGTCAATGGAGAAGCTAGCAGATCATATTATTGCAGTTGCACAAAAAAAAGAAATAAGTATAAGTAATTTACAACTTCAGAAGGTGATGTATTTTGCAATAAGAGATGCTAAGGAGCAAGGCCTTATGTCTATGTCTGAACTAAAAGAATTGTATGATGAACCATTTTTAGTGTGGGCTTATGGGCCAGTAGTGAAATCACAATATGAACGTTTTAAATGCTTTGGCTCGTCTCCTATCATAGGAATATTTCAAACATTTCCTAAATTAGAAACTATTAATAATATAATCGAAACATACTTAAGAAGAAGCGTGTCTAGTTTGATAAGAGAAAGTCATGAAGCCCCTTTTTGGAAAGATAATAAAGATAAAATAATTGGATTTAGAAGTAATTTAGAATATGGATTAGGTGATATTTAGTGGTTAAGCTAAGTGATATTCAATTAAATCTTAATAATGATTTTTCTTTTATTTTAAATGAATATGCTTCTTTACTAGAAAAGGCTACTGATAAAGAAGCGGTTTTAGATAAAAATTCTATAGAAGAACAAGTTGAACATCTTATAGAATTAATGGCTATTCGTGATGTCAAGAGATTGCCATATGATTCAATAACAGCAAAAGTTATAGCTTTTAACGAAAAAGCAGACGACGAAGAATTGTCTGAGAGTTTCTATTATCTAATGAATGAGATAACGGAAGTTCTTATAGTTATAATTGATAATTTTGAAAAGAAAGAAATCTTTGCAGGGAAAACTCTATCTAATATTTCAGATAAGGAAAAATATTCAAAATCGATCATAGCCTTTTATAAACTTTTAGAACATACAAAATTAGCTAGTTTACAGTACAAAACTTTATATCAAAAGACAAAAAAAGAAGTCAGTGACATACAATCAAATATTGATAAAATTAATAATGAAGCTAAAAAAGCTTCTTCAACATTAGAAGAAATCAATAAAGTAAAAACATCTATATATACAGATTTTATCGCTATTTTAGGTGTTTTCTCATCGTTTGTTTTTGTTATGTTCGGTGGTTTCAGTGCTTTATCATCAACTATAGAGACCATAGGACAAGCTAATATATCGATGGCTAAAGTTGTATTTATTTCATCGGTGTTAATTGGTTTTTTGATTACAGTTCTATACTCACTTATTTATTGGATTTCACTTATAATTGGTAAACAATTGGTTTATAAAACTTGTGAATGTGAAAAAAGATGTCGTAATCTAATACATCTCATTTCTAAACACAGATTTTATCTTTTTATAATTGTTTTTTGTCTCTTGTTTGCGATGATATCTGCTTTTTTAATACTCAAAGGAATTTATTGAGATTTATAAACAGACTAAATCCTTATAATAGTTACCTATTATAAGGGTATAAAAAAACACGTTAAAAACGTGCTAGTTTCTTGCCTGCTGAACTCATTAAAAAAGTAAAGATTTATGTTCAGTGATTTGTGGAGTAAGAAAGAAACTCCAAAATATTTAAATGACAAACGAAAGCTAACAAACACCCTAGTATCAAGTATTGAGAAAGTATAAAGTAAGTTACTAAATATTCAAAAAAGCGATACAACAAGATGCTTTAATTTTAAGAAATATCTTACAGAAAGCCTACAACAGTAGGCTTTTTGCTTTGTCTTAAAAAACTATAGAACACTTCTTAACTGTGAAGGGGAGATAAAAAAGTCCCCTGCAAATTAGAATTGCAAGGAACTTTTGTTAATGGTTATGGGCAAGCCAGGTGGAATACTTTTTCCCAAGCCAAAGAGCAAAGAGGAGATTGATGACGACGATGCCTGAACCGACCAGTGAAAATAGGAAAAATTCGCTAGTCGAAACCTGCCACAAATGCACGATGTTTGTAATCAAATAAGCACTGACAGGAAAACAAAGGATAGAAGTGATGAGAGCAGGGATATACTTACGGAGAAGAATTGATTGTCCAATATGGAGCAAGAGATGGAGTGCAAAGGCCACAAATCCTCCTAACCAAACTAATTCGAGCGCTCTAGATTGAGTAAAATACGCTAATAAAGTGATGGATAAGACAATGATAAACTCCTCAAAAACAGCAAGGGCAAATCCCTCTGTTGTAATTCCTTTGTGAATCTTGAGAATAGCTGGAGCCTTTTGAGCCAGCAAGGTTTCGTTGAGATGAATCCAAGGGACAAGACCGATAATTTCTTCCATATCGTGAAAGATAAAGAGTAGAGGGAACATCCAAAGATAAAATGTCATAAATCTCTCCTGAAAAGCTATAGATTGCTAACCAATAAAGCAAAAAACGCCCAGTAAGGCGTTTTGAGTTATGCTTATTTAACCTCTGTAAACACAACGTGCTTGCGAAGTTTTGGTGAGTATTTCTTCAATTGAAGACGGTCTGGAGTGTTACGTTTGTTTTTAGAAGTAAGGTACAAGCGTTCACCAGATTCTTTGTGTTCAAGTGTAATATTTACGCGCATGGTATCTCCCTTCTATTATTCAGCTGATGCAGCTTTAGCGATTTTACGTCCTTTGTAGTATCCTTTAAGTGATACACGGTGAGAACGTGAGTAATCTCCAGTAGTTTCGTCAAAGTTTACAGATGGAGCTGTTACTTTGTAGTGTGTACGACGTTTGTTTTTCTTCGCTTTTGAAGTGCGACGTGCAGGTACTGCCATTTTGATTTCTCCTTTTAAGATATAATTCAGTTAGGTTTGATTTTCATCAACTTTAATAGTATATCAAAACTTTTTTGTAAAGTAAAGTTACTTGACAAAAAAAGATGAAAAAATTCTCCTGTCCGATCTAGCAGACAGGAGAAGGTGTTAAATATCAATCTCAAATGGTTCGTCAATGGTTTCTGATACGTATTTTCCGTCTTTCTTCCGTTGCTTGACACACTCTGTAAGGAGATATTCGATTTGCCCATTGACTGAACGAAAGTCGTCTTCTGCCCATGATGCGAGTGCAGCGTATAACTTTGTTGAGAGTCGAAAGGGAATCTGCTTTTTTTTAGCTTCAGCCATCTTTAGTAAAGACTTCCTGCGTTGACAATTGGTTGTGCATCATGATTGCCACAGAGAACGACTAGGAGATTTGAAACCATGGCAGCTTTTCGTTCTTCGTCAAGTTCTACCAATTCTCCTTCATTGAGACGTTCTAGTGCCATTTCAACCATTCCTACAGCGCCGTCTACAATCATCTTACGGGCATCAATAATGGCAGATGCTTGTTGACGTTGAAGCATAACAGCTGCAATTTCTGGTGCATAAGCTAGATAAGTGATACGTGCTTCAAGGATTTCCAAGCCAGCATCTTCTACGCGACTTTGGATTTCTTCACGAATACGGTTAGCTACAATTTCACTAGAGCCACGGAGACTACCTTCATCCGCTTGCCCGTCACCTGTAGTATCCACATTAGGAGACACATCGTAAGGATAGATGCGGACAATATTTCGAAGGGCGCTATCACACTGCAATGAGAGATATTCTTTATAGTTATCAACGTTGAAGACTGCTTTGGCTGTATCGACAACTCTCCAAGTTACCGCAATTCCAATTTCAACAGGGTTACCTAAGCAATCGTTAATCTTTTGACGGGAATTGCTCAAAGTCATAACTTTGAGAGAAATCTGTTTCTTGCCAATTTCAAGGCTTACATCATTGCCATTTGATGATTTCATTCCTGAAAAAGGAGATTTTGTGCTAACATCACCACTTTGACCAAGTCGAGTGTGGTTTGCAGGGTTGACTGCTATGCTAAAAGGATTGACAAAGTAAAAACCAGGTTCTTTGATGGTACCTGTATAATTACCAAAGAGGGTCAAAACCAGAGCTTCCTGAGGTTTGACAACTTTTAAACCAGCATGAGCTAGAACTGAAATTAAGATTAATAAAAGACCGATAATAATTCCAAAAACGTTTTCCGAACCAGCACCCATTATAAATATAAAGATACCAAGTACGAGTGTCAACTCAATGAGAATCAATGCGAATACACCATTTGGTTTTGAATTGATGAGTTTTTCAGTCATAAGAATGACCTCCTGCTATATGATATCTAAATGATATCACTTTGTTTTAGAAAGTCAAGAAATAAATGTAACATTATTAAAGAAAATATTACTGTATAGAATTTTCTGAAAATTCAAGAATTTTCTTCTGTTCATTGCCTTTAAAATGTGCTATAATAGTAAAAACTGAAATGGGAGGGATAAGATGACTGAATTAGATAAACGTCACCGCAGTAGCATTTATGACAGCATGGTTAAATCACCAAACCGTGCCATGCTGCGTGCGACTGGTATGACAGATAAGGACTTTGAAACACCGATTGTGGGAGTGATTTCGACTTGGGCGGAAAATACACCATGTAATATCCACTTGCATGATTTTGGGAAATTGGCTAAAGAAGGTGTCAAATCTGCAGGCGCTTGGCCGGTACAGTTTGGAACCATTACCGTAGCGGACGGGATTGCCATGGGAACGCCTGGTATGCGTTTCTCTCTAACATCTCGTGATATCATTGCGGACTCTATCGAGGCGGCGATGGGTGGTCACAACGTCGATGCCTTCGTTGCTATCGGTGGTTGTGACAAGAACATGCCTGGTTCTATGATTGCTATTGCCAACATGGATATTCCAGCTATTTTCGCCTATGGTGGTACTATTGCACCGGGAAATCTTGATGGCAAAGACATTGACTTGGTTTCTGTCTTTGAGGGAATCGGAAAATGGAACCACGGTGACATGACAGCTGAGGATGTGAAACGTCTTGAATGTAATGCCTGTCCTGGCCCTGGTGGTTGTGGTGGTATGTACACAGCTAATACCATGGCGACTGCTATTGAAGTTCTAGGGATGAGCTTGCCAGGTTCTTCATCTCACCCAGCTGAATCAGCTGACAAGAAAGAAGATATCGAAGCAGCAGGACGAGCTGTTGTCAAGATGTTGGAGCTTGGACTCAAACCATCAGATATCCTAACTCGTGAAGCCTTTGAAGATGCCATCACTGTAACGATGGCTCTCGGTGGTTCTACAAATGCCACTCTTCACTTGCTTGCCATTGCCCATGCGGCTAATGTTGACTTGTCACTTGAGGACTTCAATACAATCCAAGAACGTGTGCCTCACTTGGCCGACTTGAAACCATCTGGTCAGTATGTCTTCCAAGACCTCTACGAAGTCGGTGGTGTGCCTGCGGTTATGAAATATCTCTTGGCAAATGGTTTCCTTCATGGCGACCGCATCACATGTACTGGTAAGACAGTCGCTGAAAACTTGGCTGACTTTGCAGACCTTACACCAGGTCAAAAAGTCATCATGCCACTTGAAAATCCAAAACGTGCAGACGGTCCGCTTATCATCTTGAACGGGAACCTTGCCCCTGATGGTGCGGTTGCCAAAGTATCAGGTGTTAAAGTGCGTCGTCACGTTGGACCAGCTAAGGTCTTTGACTCAGAAGAAGATGCGATTCAGGCTGTCTTGACAGATGAAATCGTTGATGGCGATGTTGTCGTTGTTCGTTTTGTTGGACCTAAGGGTGGTCCTGGTATGCCTGAGATGCTGTCACTTTCATCCATGATCGTTGGTAAAGGTCAAGGAGACAAGGTTGCCCTCTTGACAGACGGACGCTTCTCTGGTGGTACTTATGGTCTGGTTGTTGGACATATCGCTCCTGAAGCTCAGGATGGTGGACCGATTGCCTACCTCCGTACAGGCGATATCGTTACGGTTGACCAAGATACCAAAGAAATTTCTATGGCCGTATCCGAAGAAGAACTTGAAAAACGCAAGGCAGAAACAACCTTGCCACCACTTTACAGCCGTGGTGTCCTCGGTAAATATGCCCACATCGTATCATCCGCTTCTCGCGGAGCCGTGACAGACTTTTGGAATATGGACAAGTCAGGTAAAAAATAAACTCATACTCTTCGAAAATCAAATTCAAACCACGTCAACGTCGCCTTGCCGTACTCAAGTACAGCCTGCGGCTAGTTTCCTAGTTTGCTCTTTGATTTTCATTGAGTATCAAAAAGCAAGCCGTTTTCGGCTTGCTTCTTTTCATCTTCAAAAGTAATTTACCTGCTTAACGAGGTGGCAGTCCAAGGGCAATACGGCCGTAGCGACTGATTCGTGTGATCTTCCAGGCAGGCGACCAGGTAACTTCAACCTTGACATCTTCGATACCCTCGATTTGTTTCAGACCTGCGACGATTTCGATAGGCAAACTTTCGGCACAATCGCAGGCAGTGTCGGTGAAGGTCATGACAATTTTACAGAGACCTGTTTCGTCTAGATTGATTTCATAAATCAGCCCTAGATTGTACACATCCAATTCCACATCTGTATCAAAAACCTTCTCTAGTTTTTCGATAATTTGATCTTGTAAGGCCAAAGCACGGTCATTAATTTTAATATCGTCTCTCATAACAGTCCCTCCACGTGATAAATATCCTCTATTTTCTCATAATTCTGACAATTTGGCAAGTTTTTGATGAATTTTCTGAAAAAATATGATAACATAAATAAAACACCGAATTAAGGAGAAGTCTATGGAGCAGATTGGAAAAGTCTTTAGACAATTACGAGAGTCAAGAAATATCTCGCTGAGACAAGCAACTGGGGGACAATTTTCTCCGTCTATGTTGTCCCGATTTGAAACAGGTCAGAGTGAGCTTTCGGTGGAAAAGTTTCTATTTGCCCTAGAAAATATATCTGCTAGTGTAGAGGAAATCCTCTTTCTGGCGAGAGGTTTTCAGTATGATACAGATTCGGAGTTGAGAAAAGAAATCACAGATGTTTTGGATTTAAAGAATATAGCACCTCTTGAGGACTTGTATCGCAAGGAGTATCAAAAGCATGCCCATTCTCAAAACAAACAGAAACATATTCTAAATGCCATCATTATCAAGTCGTATATGAAGAGTATGGATGAAACGGTTGAGTTAACGGCAGAGGAAGGGAAAGTCCTTCATGACTACTTGTTTTCTACTGAGATTTGGGGAATCTATGAACTCAATTTGTTCTCAGTCAGTTCTCCGTTCTTGTCTGTTTCTCTTTTTACTAGATATGTACGAGAAATGGTTCGCAAATCCGATTTTCTAATGGAAATGTCTAGTAATCGAAACCTTTTTCATACTATGCTATTGAATGGTTTTTTAGCCAGCATTGAGTGTGAAGAATTTACCAATGCCTCTTATTTTAAACGTGTTATCAAAGAGCATTTCTACAAGGAAAATGAGACCTATTTCCGAATTGTCTATTTGTGGGCTGAAGGTCTTCTTGATAGCAAGCAGGGTAGAGTCAAGGAAGGTCAGAAAAAGATGGAAGATGCTGTCCATATTTTTGAGATGCTTGGTTGTAACAAATCTGCTGAATACTACAGAAATACAACCGATTGTTGAATATCTGCAAACTAAGAAAATAATCTGAAAATTTAAGCGATAGAACTTTTGTAACGACCTGAGAGTAGTCAAAAGTTCTATCGTTTCTTTGCTCATTTTGTGTGTTGCATATATTCAAAAGTTTTTCCTTTCAATTTCTAAGTGCTATACTATAGTCATACTTCATATAGGGATTATAACAAGAAGGGAGATTACCTATGAAACTATTGTTTAGAAATCAAGCTTATCGTGTCTTGACTTTATCACGATTCTTCAATGCTTTTGGTGCTTCGATTTTCAACCTGGTATTTATCGTCTATGCATCGACCTTGCCACAAGCATCTTTTGCGGTTGCTATGGCGAATATTGTCATGATTCTTCCGACTCTCTTTACAGTTTTTGTAGGGATTCGGGCAGATTACACGAGGGACAAAGTCAAATGGATGATCTATAGCGGTTTGTTTCAGGCGGTTTTATTTTTTCTGGCAGCCCTAGTTGTTCAGCAAGCTAGTCTCTTTGCCTTTTCTAGCCTGTGTTTGATCAATGTCATCAGTGATGTGATCAGTGATTTTGCTGGTGGTTTGCGAATGCCTCTCGTTAAGGAAAAAGTAGGTGAAGAGGATCTGATGGAAGCTTATTCTTTTTCCCAGTTTATCACATATATTTCAGCTATTGGTGGTCAAGCTTTTGGAGTTTGGCTCTTAGGTCTATCGGTCAACAATTTTTCCCTTGTTGCGGGAATCAATGCCTGCTTTTTCCTAGTATCAGCCTTTATTCTCTTTTTAGGAAAAAGCAAATTGAGTCTGTCAATGTCATCTGCTGATGGTGAAAACCTAAAAAATGAGAAGCTTTCTATCAAAGACCAGTTCCTAACAATTTACCGAAATTTACGTCTCGTTTTTCTTAAAGGTGGGCAGAAAAACTTTGGTTTCATGATCTTTGCTGTCTTGCTTATTAATGCCTTAGGTGGGGCTTTAGGAAGCATCTATAACATCTTCTTTTTGAGCCATTCTCTCTTGAATTTTTCTTACACAGAGGCACTATTTATCAATCAATTCTGTGTTTTAGTAGCAATCATCATCAGTAGCCTTACGGGCAATGATTATTTTGGGAAGCAGTCTTTGCCTAGATTGATGATGTGGGCGACCGTAGGACTCAGTCTAATTGGTCTAGCTAATGTATTCAATCAAGTCGTACTTGGTTTACTATTTCTCTTTTCAACTCTGTATGTGTCTGGTAAAGTTCAACCAAAGATTAGTGCCATGCTCATGAAAAATCTAGCTCCAGAGGTTCTAGCTCGTACCAGTAATTTTTTAGGTTTATTGTTTACCTTATCCATACCTGTGGGAACAGCTTGTTTTTCACTTATAGCTGTATGGAATATACAGTTGACTTGGATGCTATTTGTTGGTCTTTCCTTGCTAGCTATTCTTTTGACAGTTATTAATCTCAAAAATGATATTTGAATCCTAATTTTATTCATACTGTTTTAATCCCTCTATTTATGGTAAAATAAGACTATTAAGTTTAAAGAGGATTCCCTATGAAATTACAAAAACCAAAAGGAACACAGGATATTCTACCTGTTGAGTCTGCCAAGTGGCAGTATGTTGAGGGCTTTGCCCGTGAGATTTTCAAGCGCTATAACTATGCAGAAGTGCGTACGCCTATTTTTGAGCATTACGAGGTTATCAGTCGCTCTGTCGGAGATACGACCGATATCGTGACCAAGGAAATGTACGATTTTTATGACAAGGGTGACCGCCATATTACCCTTCGTCCAGAAGGAACTGCGCCCGTTGTCCGTTCCTATGTGGAAAATAAACTCTTCGCCCCAGAAGTGCAAAAGCCAAGTAAGTTCTATTATATGGGCCCTATGTTCCGTTATGAGCGTCCACAAGCAGGTCGTTTACGCCAGTTTCACCAGATTGGTGTCGAGTGCTTTGGTTCTAGCAATCCAGCTACCGATGTGGAAACCATCGCTATGGCAGCTCATTTCTTGAAAGAAATCGGCATCCAAGGTGTCAAATTACACCTCAACACTCTCGGAAATCCTGAGAGCCGTGCGGCTTATCGTCAGGCCTTGATCGACTATTTGACACCGCTCAAGGAGACCTTGTCGAAGGATAGCCAACGTCGTTTGGAGGAAAATCCTCTCCGTGTCTTGGACTCTAAGGAAAAAGAAGACAAGGTGGCAGTAGAAAATGCGCCGTCTATCTTGGACTTCCTTGATGCAGAAAGCCAAGCTCATTTTGATGCTGTGCGTCAGATGTTGGAAAATCTGGGTGTAGACTATATCATCGATACCAATATGGTACGTGGTTTGGACTACTATAACCACACCATTTTCGAGTTTATCACTGAGATTGAGGGAAATGATTTGACAGTCTGTGCGGGTGGTCGTTACGATGGTTTGGTTGCTTACTTTGGTGGTCCTGAAACTGCTGGATTTGGTTTTGGACTTGGTGTAGAGCGCCTGCTTCTTATCCTTGAAAAGCAAGGTGTAACCCTCCCTATCGAGAATGCCCTAGATGTCTATATCGCAGTCTTGGGTGAAGGAGCAAATGTCAAGGCCTTGGAATTGGTACAAACCCTTCGCCAACAAGGTTTCAAAGCAGAGCGTGATTACCTCAACCGTAAACTCAAAGCTCAGTTCAAGTCAGCTGATGTCTTTGCGGCTAAGACCCTCATTACCCTAGGAGAGAGTGAAGTCGAAAGCGGACAAGTGACGGTCAAAAACAACCAAACACGAGAAGAAGTTCAAGTGTCACTTGATGCTATCAATCAAAATTTCTCAGAAATCTTTGAAAAATTAGGCTTTTAATGGTAGAAAAACTGGTCAGGACCTTACTCCTGACCTTTTTCTTTTGCAAAATGACAAAAATCTTAAACTTTTTGACAAATATGCTTGTCAAAAATAAAAAGATATGTTACAATGAAATCAAGATAAAGAACAAAGGAGAAAAAAGGCATGCTAAAAAATCGTCTAAAAGAGCTTCGGGCTCGCGATGGTCTGAATCAAACTGAGCTGGCCAAACTAGCTGGCGTGTCCAGGCAGACCATCAGTTTGCTAGAACGGGATGAGTACACGCCATCCATCGTCATTGCTTTAAAGATTGCTCAGATCTTTCATGAGCCGGTCGAGTCGGTCTTTCGCTTAGAGGAGGATGAGTGATGAACAAGTATAAAGTGATTTATTACGTTAGTATTCTTGTATTTATTGCAAATATCTTTGCTATGATTGGAAGCCTACTTGGTTGGTTTACGATTGTCGAAAGTAAATACCTCTTCTGGATTAATATAGTGCTACTATTAGTCTTTAGATGGGTAGAGAAAAAAATAAAGTTTAAAGAGCTCGTAAAAGGAGAAAAGTTATGAAAGAGTTTTTAGCAGGTTTTCAAGTCGATACTGAGAACAAAGCACTTGCAGGTGTTTGTGCAGGTTTAGGAAATTATTTTAACATTCAAGCCAATATCGTTCGTTTGGTTACAGTCTTCTTGTTTCTCTCTTCGACGGAGATTGGGATTATAACCGTGACTCTCTATGCTTATCTAGCAGGTTGGCTTGGGAATGAACCCTTGGGAGATGGAGCAAAAAAAGCAAGAAACCAAGCTATTCTCTTAGTAGTTGTGTGTTTGCTTTTGGTAACGCTTGGAGCAGAAGGTTTGACAGCTATTTTTGAATCAGGGAAAGACTTTGGTCAATGGTTGTCTGGCTTGTTTTAGAAAGAGGTTAAAATATGGAAAAGAATCACATAATTTTTGCACTGAAACTTTTTATTATAGGAGCTTTATTAGGAATACTTGCCGGAGCTCTTGGAGTTAAACCTTTAGGTATTAGCCAAGAGCAAGTAATCCCTGTCTTGTTCTCAATCTTTTTTGGTCTAGGGCTGATTACGGCAATCCTAACATTTTATTTCACTAGAAAAAGTCATCAGGCTTATCAGAATTATCAACGAGAAGAAGAGGATGAAGGAAATGAGCAAGACTATCTTGCTATGTATCGTTTCTTGGATTATGGTACGGTAGCTTGGAATGTTTCTCAAATTAGTATGCTATTCTGTATGCTTTTAGACTTAGGAAGATTTGGCATATCAGCAACATCCTTACTTTTGATAGTTGTAAGTATTTGGTCGGGTGTTTACTGCCTCAAAATCACTAGCAAGATTCGTAACTATAAACTTTCTGTTATGGCCACACCCAAGGAAGTTTTGGACTACCTTGACACTTATGATGAGGGAGAAAAACAGGCCGAGATGGAAGAAGCTTACTTGATCTTGTTCAAGGTCAATCAACTCCTCATTCCTGGTATCTATATTGTCTTAGTAATTCTATCTATGGTATTAGGACAAGTACAGTTGGTTGCTCTGCTGGTAGCAGTTGTCATCCATTTGTACACGAATGTTGCACAGTTGCGTAAAACAAAACGTTATTTCAAATAGGAGAATCTTATGAAAATACTTAAAAATATTGGCTGGTATAGTCTTACTTTCTTATCCTTTATTATGATTTATAGTTTTATTCAGGGTGTAGGTGTGGCAGCGATGAAGTTGGGAGCACCTGACTACGTTTTTGTCCCGGTATATGTCTTATTGGCAGGAATTTTTACCTTTGTTACCTACAGGTGGTATAAGACAGGAACCGTTACGATTGAAAAAACAGCCCTCAACAAATACATCTGGTTGCCTGCCTTGGTATGGGCCCTTGTCATTGTTGCAGAAAACTTTTTACCAAATGATCCGTCAGTCAATCAACAGTTGGTAGAAGAATTGACTCATAATCAACCTCTCTTCTCTTTCTTTATGGTGGTGGTCTTTGCGCCACTTACAGAAGAGTTAACCTTTAGAGGTATGCTGGCTCGCTATGTCTTCCCTCAACAGGATAATGTCAAGCAGACAGCTCTCTTTCTTCTTGTAAGTAGTATCATTTTTGCTCTTGTTCATTTCCCTGGCACTCCACAACAATTCCTAGTTTATGCTTCACTTGGCTTTAGCTTGGGATTGGCTTATATCAGCAAAGGTGGTCTAGCTTATAGTATAGCCCTACATGCTTTGAATAATTTAATCGCATTTTTAATGATAGTCATGCTATAATAGACTCAGGAGGAAGTCATGAAACGAGTGATATTATTAGCAGTGATTCAGGCAGTTGTTCTTTTCTTTATCATTGGAGTGCTTGCCTATGCTTTAAAAGGGGATTTCTTTTATAACTATCTAGCAGTAATCTTTGCACCAATCGCAGGGATTATGCGATTTGCGACGGCTTATGCAACGGAGATCGTTCTACCTAAAAAGGCAGCTGAGATTGCTGAAAAGCGTAAAAAAGGTTAAGAATCATAATCAGAGAATCCGATGACGTTTTCATCGGATTTTTTGTCTGTTCGTTTTGATTTCTAAAGGCAATCAAACTTTTCTGCTGATTTTCATGAAGTGCCTGCGCTTTTATGGTAAAATAGTAACAGAATAAAAGAGGAGAGAAAACATGAAACGTAGTATGTATGCTGGTCGTGTTCGTGAGGAACACATCGGACAAGAAATAACCTTGAAAGGATGGGTTGGCCGTCGTCGTGACTTGGGTGGTTTGATCTTTATCGACCTTCGTGACCGTGAAGGAATCATGCAGTTGGTTATCAACCCTGAAAAAGTTTCAGCAGAAGTTATGGCAACAGCTGAAAGCCTTCGTAGCGAGTTTGTCATTGAGGTGACTGGACAAGTCGTCGCGCGTGAGCAAGCCAATGATAAATTGCCGACTGGTGCGGTTGAGTTAAATGTGACAGCTTTGACAGTGCTGAATACAGCTAAAACAACACCTTTTGAGATTAAAGATGGGATTGAGGCCAATGACGATACACGTTTGCGTTACCGTTACCTTGACCTTCGTCGTCCAGAAATGCTAGAAAACCTTAAGCTTCGTGCTAAAGTGACCCACTCTATCCGCAACTACTTGGATGAGTTGGAATTTATCGATGTGGAGACGCC
This sequence comes from bacterium, assembly GCA_905221305.1. Lineage (GTDB taxonomy): Bacteria > Bacillota > Bacilli > Lactobacillales > Streptococcaceae > Streptococcus. The sequence continues at coordinate 31,402 of CAJNCO010000003.1, read as the reverse complement.
ATTCCTTTCGAAATCAACGCCAGAAGGGGCGCGTGACTATTTGGTGCCATCTCGTGTCAATAAAGGGCATTTCTACGCTCTTCCTCAAAGTCCACAGATTACCAAGCAACTTTTGATGAATGCTGGTTTTGACCGTTACTACCAAATCGTCAAATGTTTCCGTGACGAGGATTTGCGTGGTGACCGTCAGCCTGAGTTTACTCAGGTCGACTTGGAAACGTCTTTCCTTACGGAGCAAGAGATTCAAGATATCACAGAAGGCTTGATTGCGCGCGTGATGAAAGAAACCAAAGGCATCGAAGTAACTCTTCCATTTCCTCGTATGAAGTATGATGACGCGATGGCTCTTTACGGTTCTGACAAACCTGATACTCGTTTTGATATGTTGCTTCAGGACTTGACAGAAGTGGTTAGAGGTGTTGATTTCAAAGTCTTTTCAGAAGCACCTGCCGTTAAAGCCATTGTAGTCAAAGGAGCTGCGGATAACTACTCACGTAAAGACATCGACAAGATGACCGAAGTAGCCAAACAGTACGGAGCCAAAGGTCTTGCTTGGGTCAAGATAGTTGATGGAGAATTAAATGGACCAGTTGCCAAGTTCTTGACTGAGATCCAAGCAGATTTGACTGCAGCACTTGGTCTTGAAGATAAGGATTTGGTTCTATTTGTTGCAGATACGCTTGAGGTAGCCAATGCAACCCTTGGTGCCCTTCGTGGACGTATTGCCAAAGAGCTTGGCTTGATTGATAACGATAAATTCAACTTCCTTTGGGTGGTTGATTGGCCAATGTTTGAATGGTCTGAAGAAGAAGGTCGCTACATGAGCGCCCACCATCCATTTACCCTTCCACAGGAAGAAACAGTCCACGAATTAGAAGGTGATTTGGCTAAGGTTCGTGCCATTGCTTACGATATCGTCTTGAACGGTTATGAACTTGGTGGTGGTAGCCTTCGTATCAACCAAAAAGGCCTTCAAGAACGCATGTTCAAAGCACTTGGTTTTTCAGCTGAAGAAGCCAATTACCAGTTTGGCTTCCTTCTTGAAGCCATGGACTATGGTTTCCCACCACACGGTGGTTTGGCGATCGGTCTTGACCGTTTTGTGATGCTCTTAGCAGGAGAAGAGAATATCCGTGAAGTCATTGCCTTTCCTAAGAACAATAAGGCAACCGACCCAATGACACAAGCTCCATCAACAGTCGCTCTCAAACAACTAGAGGAACTCAGCTTACAAGTAGAAGAAGATGAAACAAGCAAAACGAATTAAGCGGTGGCGCTATTATCTGCGCCGCTTTGCTTATCAGATAAAAATCTTACGAGTTTTACAAAGTATCTCTCGGGAAAAATATGATGAGAAAGTATCGGCTTCTCTGGTTTATGGCTTTTTGTCAGCAGTAGCAGTCAATTTCTTTTTTCAACCAGGACACGTTTACTCCAGTGGTGCGACGGGTCTGGCACAGATTATCTCTGCCTTGAGTAATCACTGGTTTGGTTTTTACATTCCAATATCGCTAACCTTTTATGCTATCAATTTTCCGTTGATGATTTTGGCTTGGTATCAGATTGGGCATAAGTTTACAATCTTTACCTTTATCACAGTATCCATGAGTTCCCTCTTTATCCAGCTTGTGCCAGTTGTGACCTTGACAGAGGATCCCATCATCAATGCCCTTTTTGGGGGTGTTGTCATGGGCTTGGGGATTGGTTTTGCGCTCCGTAACAATATTTCTAGCGGAGGTACAGATATCGTCAGTCTCACCATTCGAAAGAAAACAGGGAGAAATGTCGGTAGTATTTCTTTCCTGGTAAATGGAACCATCATGCTGATAGCAGGATTGACCTTTGGTTGGAAATACGCTCTCTACTCCATGATTACCATCTTTGTCTCCAGTCGTGTGACAGACGCGGTCTTTACCAAGCAAAAACGCATGCAGGCCATGATTGTGACCAATAATCCTGACAAGGTAATCGCAAAAATCCATAAAAAATTGCACCGCGGAGCAACCATGATCCACGATGCAGAAGGAACCTATAATCATGAGAGAAAAGCAGTCTTGATTACGGTTATCACACGAGCAGAGTTTAATGATTTTAAACACATCATGAAACAGGTCGATCCAACAGCCTTTGTCTCTGTATCCGAAAATGTCCACATCCTCGGACGATTCGTAGAAACAGACAATTAATAATACTCAAAAGACCAGCCTTGGGGCTGGTCTTTATTTTTCGATAATTTTGTGTCCAATCAACTGGCGGTAACAAATCTGTTTATTGTTTTTAGCATCGTTGATGATCTGGAGAATGGTTTCAAAGGAAACGCGCCCAAGTTCCAGGCTATTGATATCCACATAAGCTACGAGGTCAAGTCGAGGATTGACAGAGTCGAAACTCAAGACAGGAACAGTTAACTGATGCTTACTGATGTAGTCACAAACTCCTTCTGCTAGGAGACTATCGGTTGTGATGATAGCATCAATCTGCGGATCGTGATTGAACAGGAGTTCACTGAACTGATACCCTTTTTCTTCTAGAAATTCGGTCGCAAAGTAGGTTAAGTTGGTATCAATCGGAAGTTGGTGTTGTTTGAGTGCGGACTCATAGCCAGTTAGACGATCTTGCGTTACGAAGAGTCGCTTTGTTCCCCCGATGAAGGCAATTCGTTTGCATCCTTTTTTGATGAAATACTCTGTCGCATCAAAGCCCGCTTGTACATTGTCATTATCAACAAGAGGGATAAAGGGTGAAGTTGATTTTCCGAGAATGAGGAAAGGGAACTGCTCATCAGCTACTAGCTTGACCAGAGGATCTTCTTCCTCGGCGTAGAGGAAAATCAAACCATCTACACGCTTACCATAGACCATCTGAGAAATAGCTTTGAGCCGCTCTTTTGCATCTTTCCCCGTTGCAATCTGAATAGCATAGTGGTTCTCAGATGCCACTTGGGCGATCCCTCGTAGAACAGATGGGAAGAAAGGATTTTGGTAAAAGGCATCCGAGTCATCAGGAAGCACCAGACCGATGACCTGAGTATAGCTACTTACCAAGCTACGAGCATTGAGATTGGGGTGGTAGTTGAGCTCCTTCATCGCCTTGCGAACTCGTTTTTTAGTTTCATCACTAATCGTTGATTTATTTTGAATGACGCGGGTAACAGTGGAAGGTGAGACACCTGCTGCCTTAGCCACATCTTTAATCGTCACGGGCATAAAAATCTCCTATTTATGATAATCTGGATCACGGAAATGTGTCTTGTAAAAAATAGTGACCAGATAAAGAACAAAAAGAATGTTTTGTACAGTGATAAGCGTTGTCATATTTTGGCCAAAAAGTCCCAAAATAAGCGTAATCAGAGTGGGTAATCCTAAACAGTTCAAGATAAAATGGTAGCACTCTTTAAAGGTCCTAAATGAAAAGAGGCGTGATTTTTTGGTGATATAAAGGAGGAGACTAGCTCCAAGAGAGACAATGAAGAAATTCAATCCAAAGAGGAAGCTAGCACCAAGAACGAGAAAGAGACTGATATAGACCCGATTTTGTTGGTACCAATCTTTAGAAATGGCTTGGGTTAGATCTTCCTTACTCTGGAAACTCTCCGTTTGAATCGCGTGGTAGCGAATGCGAGTTAGTTCCTTACTTTCCTTACTGATGACGAGTTCTTCCGTATCAAAATGAAGTTGCAAGTCCTTTGGCAATTCCTTGCTTTGGCTAGGGCCAATCAAAAGAGAAGGCTGCTGATTCTTCGTACCTGAGTAGTTCAGCTTTCCATCAACGATTTGTGCATTCTCTGACAAGTCCATGATGGCTTCATCTGTCAGTGGAGTGTAGACATTATCGATAAAGGTATCCAGTGGATACGTTTCCTGTGAGCTGTTTTGAATGGCAATCGGAACCATAGACAAACTGATGAGGAAAATGCTCGTAAAGAGAAGCTGAAACCAGTTGAGGCCGAAACGTTTTGATAGGGGCTTACGAAATCCCCAGATACTAGAGAAATACGAGAATGGATATGGAAGCATAGGCATCTTTCTAAAAGTGTTTTCTATATGAGTACTATTATATAGAGAAATGTGCTTTATTTCAAGTCTAGGAAATCAATTATATATTGAAATAGGGTTTCAATAAGATTTGTAGAAGGGGGTCCAATCTTGTAGCTTTAGCCACAAGCTCCAAAATGAAAAAGGGTGGCGGGGATAAATTATCCCTTGTCGCCACCACTTGTAAGTCCTGAAACAAAGTTCTTTTGTAAGAAGAAGAAGAGTGTACAGATTGGAAGAGCGATGAGGATAGCACCTGCTGAGAAGTAGGCAATCTTCAAGTTCTTCGCATTGTTGACGAAGGTTTGGAGACCAACGGCAACTGTAAAGTATTCTTTCTCACGAAGCAAGAAACTAGAGAGGATATAGTCTCCGAAAGGTCCCATGAAGGCCCAGAGGGCTTGTACCGCAACCATTGGGCGAACAAGAGGGAGGACGATTTGCCAGAAGCGGCGGAAGTGTCCTGCACCATCAAGTTTTGCTGATTCATCAAGAGACATTGGTACGGTATCAAAGTAACCTTTCATCAACCAAGCGTTCATAGGGATACCACCACCGACATAGAGGAAGATGAGGAACCAGCTATGGTTAAGGGCGTTCAACATAAGTGCCATAACGAAGAAGGCAGTCAAAGCAGCCATGGTTGGCACCATTTGGATAATCAAGAAGAAGACCAAACTTTGTTTACGAGCCAAGAAGTTGTATCGGCTGTAGGCATAACCAGCAAGTACGATGATGCTTGTTTGGACAGCCATTGTAATCAAGGCAATAATCAAGGTATTGAGATACCAAGTGCCGTACAAGGTTTCAGTGAAGAGTCCTTTAAAGTTATCAAAACTAAAATCGACGTTACCATCTAGTTTAAAGGCTACGACGTTACCAGACTTGAAGGCTGACATAATGGTAATCAAAAGTGGATAGATAATGACGATTGATAAGCCAATCAAGTAGAGGTAAGTGAGGGTTTGAGTCAGTCTACGTTTGAGTTTGATTGAGTTATTCATCTTAGACGTCCTCCATATCAAATGCGTGTAGTTTCTTGAATGCAATCATAGAGATAGAGATGACAATGATGGAGATAATCAAAGTAACAGCTGCCGCCATAGAGTATTGTGGGGCTGTACCAGTTGTCAAACGGTAAATCCATGAAATCAAGATATCAGTTGAACCGGCTCCACCACCAACGCTACCAGGTCCTCCGCCATTGAAGAGGTACATGATAGAGAAGTTGTTAAAGTTGAAGGTGTATTGGCTGATCAATGTTGGAGCTGCAACAGCCAAGATCATTGGGAAAGTGATGTTGCGGAATTTTTGCCAAGCATTGGCACCATCGATGTAAGCCGCTTCGTAGAGGTCGTTAGGAATAGACTGCAAGATACCCAAGGTCAAAACGTAGATGTATGGGAATCCTAGCCAACCTTGCATCATAATCAAGGCAATCTTAGTCCAAGTCGGATCGGTTTTCCAAGGGATAAGAGCCCCATCTAGGAAAGGAAGGACCTTAGACAAAAGAGGCAAGACTTGGGTGTTGATAGCACCGACACTATCATTAAACATGTTTGAGAATGTCAAGATAGTGATGAAGGCTGGAACTGCCCAAGGAAGAAGGAAAATAACACCGAAGATGCGTTTTCCTTTGATAAATGGTTGGTTGGCAATGATTGCAGTAAAGATACCAATGACAATCTGCAAAGTAGAAGCAGATAGAGCCCAGATAATGGTCCAAGAAAGAACGGAACCAAAGGCTGAACGGAAGGTACTCAAACTCCAGATGTTAGTGAAGTTCGTCAAACCAACCCAGTCCAACAATTTGTTTGGTGGCAAGTGTTGGAAGTCGTAGTTGGTAAAGGCAATCATCAAGGTTACGATAACAGGGAAGATAATCGCAAATGTCATCGCTACATACGATGGGATGATTAAAAGGTATGGGAATCCATTTTCATAAATGCCTTTAATCATGTCCTTGAAGGTACGAGCTACGGGAATACCGTTGTTGATACGTTTAGCAGTCGTATGTGCATCCTTAATATTAAAGATGTAAAAGAGCAAGTAAACGACAACAAAGATAGAATGGAAAGCACCGCGAATCAGCATGAAGAGTGAATTATCACGGCCAGGTTTGTCACCAAGAGTGACTAAATTGCTTAATTCAGGGGTTGCAAGTGTTAGAAAATACAGAACAAATAGAACAGTAATGCCAAGGAAAATAAATCCTTTAGCTTTTTGTTTGTTATAGATTTGTCCTAAACCAGGAATGATTGACAGCAAGGCTGCTTTGCGAGGCTGTTGTTTTTCCATGATTACTCCTTTCATAGGATGCGAGTTTAAACTCGGATTCAATCGTAAGATACGTACATCTGATAAGAAGCATATCTATAAATTCAAAGGGGGATTTTGCTTCCACCCCCCTTGAACAATTCAATTAGTTACCAAATTTTTGTTGGATTGTTTCCTTGATCAATGTTACAGCATCGTTAGCAGCTGTTTTCGCATCTTTCTTACCACTTACAGCATCAAAGAGCATAGTTTTCGCTGGATCCCAAACTGTTGACATTTGTGAGATGTTTGGCATTGGTTGAGCGTTCTTGAACTGTTTGATAACAGCTGTAGTCAACTCATCGTTTTTGCCTTCAGCATAAGTACGAGCCTCAGTGTTAGCTGGAATTTCGTTGGTTGCATCGTAGAATGCTTTTTGTTGTTCAGTTGAAACTAGGAAGTCTACAAATTTTTGAGCGCCTTCAAGGTTCTTAGTGCTTGACGGGATGATCCAAGCTTTACCACCACCGAATGCTGCGTAATCTTTACCGTTTGGAAGAGTTGGGATAGTCGCAACACCGTAGTTTACTTTAGCATCTTTAAAGGATTGAGCTTTCCAAGGACCATCGATGATAGCAGCTGTTTTGCCTTCTTGGAATTGAGTTTGAATCAAGTTACCAGCACCTTCAGTATCTTGCATACCTTTAGGCCATTTTTCGTACCAAGATTTAGCGTATTCGATACCTTTGATTGCTCCGTCGTTTGCAAGACCGATATCTTTAGGATCTTTACCATTTTGACCGAATACATAACCACCGTTACCAGCAAGGAGTCCGTATGCGTAGTAGAAGTTTGTCCAGTCAGCTAGGAAGGCAGTAGTTTTGCCATCTTCACCAGCGAAAGCATATTTGCTATCTTTAGCAAGGTTTTCTAAGTCAGCGAAAGTTTTTGGAGCTTCTTTTAGCAAGTCTTTGTTATAGTACATTACGAGAGACTCGATAACGGCTGGAGCACCATAGACTTTACCACCAACAGTTACAAGAGATTTAGTAGTATCGTCTGTTTTCGCACCATCACTAAGAGTTACTTCTGAAAGTTGTCCGTCAGTACCAAGGCTACCTACACGGTCGTATGGAGCCATCATAACATCAGGGGCTTTACCAGATTGGTTGTCAAGTGAAAGGTTATCAAGACCACCCATTTGGTCTCCTGTTTTGATTGTAACTTTTACGCCAGATTCTTTTTCGTAAGCTTTTGCAGCTGATTCAGCGAAGGCTTTATATTGGTCTTCAACGTAGAAAGTGATTTCTTGTGCTTCTGAAGAGCTAGTATCAGCTGCTTTGTCAGCAGATTTGCTTCCGCAAGCTACCAAGAGCAAGCTAGCGAGAGTAGCAGTTCCGAGCACAGCAGCGCTCTTCATGAATTTAGATGACATAGTGTATTCCTCCTAAAGAATAACAGTATAATTTATTTAGAAAACGCAAACGTTTTCTTTTATGAGCCTAGTATAGCACAAATAGAAAACGGTTGCAAGCTTTTTTAAAAAGTTTTTTAAAAAAATTTTAAGGTTTCAAACATTTGTTAAAGCCTTTATATAGGAAAGAACTTAAAATGGTTGTTTTTCTTGAATGGAAAATATATTAGGGAAACGATTGCGTAAATTCAGCTTGTTTTTTCAGAAAATAGAGCGGATATTGAGAATGAATTATCTTAAATCAGAAAATCTTTAAAAATTTTTTCGCTTATTTCATAAAATATCAGTGGGGACAAGTTTTGTTTGATTAAAATAATTCAAAAAATTTTTTTAAAACCGCTTGCATTTGTTTTTAAAATACGCTATACTTAGTTTAACGCAAACGTTTGCGCCTTGATTGCGCAACGTTTTATAACAAACACATGAGGTGCTATTATGAAAAAACGTCAAAGTGGTGTGTTGATGCACATCTCTTCTCTACCAGGAGCATACGGGATTGGATCATTTGGCCAAACTGCCTATGATTTCGTCGATTTCTTGGTTCGTACGAAGCAACGTTACTGGCAAATCCTCCCTCTTGGGACAACAAGCTATGGAGATTCTCCATACCAATCATTCTCGGCCTTTGCTGGAAATACACATTTTATCGACCTTGATATCTTGGTAGAGCAAGGCTTGCTCGAAGCCAGTGATCTTAAAGGTGTTGACTTTGGTAGCGATGCATCTGAAGTTGACTATGCGAAGATTTACTACGCACGTCGTCCCCTTTTAGAAAAAGCAGTTAAACGCTTCTTGGAAGTAGGAGATGTCAAAGATTTTGAGAAGTTTGCTCAAGACAACCAATCATGGCTTGAACTCTTCGCAGAATATATGGCGATCAAAGAGCATTTTGACAATCTTGCTTGGACAGAATGGCCAGATGCAGATGCTCGTGCTCGTAAAGCTTCTGCGCTTGAAAGCTACCGTGAGAAATTGGCAGACAAGTTGGTTTACCACCGTGTGACTCAATACTTCTTCTTCCAACAATGGTTGAAATTGAAAGCCTACGCTAACGATAACCACATCGAAATCGTTGGGGACATGCCTATCTACGTAGCGGAAGATTCAAGCGACATGTGGGCAAATCCACATCTCTTCAAGACAGATGCCACTGGTAAAGCAACTTGCATCGCAGGATGCCCACCAGATGAGTTTTCTGCCACTGGTCAGCTTTGGGGCAACCCAATCTATGACTGGGAAGCAATGGACAAAGACGGTTACAAATGGTGGGTTGAACGCTTGCGCGAAAGCTTCAAGATCTACGATATCGTTCGTATCGACCACTTCCGCGGTTTCGAATCTTACTGGGAAATTCCTGCTGGTTCCGATACAGCAGCACCTGGTAAATGGGTGAAAGGTCCAGGTTACAAACTCTTCGCAGCCGTTAAGGAAGAGCTTGGTGAGCTAAACATCATCGCAGAAGACCTTGGTTTCATGACAGAAGAAGTCATCGAGTTACGTGAACGTACTGGCTTCCCAGGAATGAAGATTCTTCAATTCGCCTTCAATCCGGAAGACGAAAGTATCGATAGCCCACACTTGGCACCTGCCAACTCTGTTATGTACACAGGAACACACGATAACAATACAGTTCTTGGTTGGTACCGTAATGAGATTGACGATCCAACTCGTGAATACATGGCTCGTTACACGAACCGTAAAGAGTACGAAACAGTGCCACACGCAATGCTTCGCACAGTCTTTTCATCTGTTAGCTTCATGGCTATTGCAACCATGCAAGACTTGCTAGAACTAGATGAGTCAGCTCGTATGAACTTCCCATCTACTCTTGGCGGAAACTGGTCATGGCGTATGACAGCAGATCAACTCACACCAGCGGTTGAAGAAACTTTGCTTGACTTGACTACAATTTATCGCCGAATCAATGAAAATTTGGTAGAATTAAAGAAATAAGACAATATCAGGAGACACATAAACATGTTACCATTAAACGAATTTGTACAAAAACGTTACAATAAAACCATTGCAGAATGTAGCAATGAAGAGCTTTACCTTGCTCTTCTAAACTACAGCAAGCTTGCTAGCAGCCAAAAACCAGTCAACACTGGTAAGAAAAAAGTTTACTACATCTCAGCTGAGTTCTTGATTGGTAAACTCTTGTCAAACAACTTGATTAACCTTGGTCTTTACGACGATGTGAAAAAAGAACTTGCTGCTGCAGGTAAAGAGTTGATTGAAATTGAAGAAGTCGAATTGGAACCATCACTTGGTAACGGTGGTTTGGGACGTTTGGCAGCCTGCTTTATCGACTCAATCGCTACACTTGGTTTGAATGGTGATGGTGTTGGTTTGAACTACCACTTCGGTCTTTTCCAACAAGTTCTTAAAAACAACCAACAAGAAACGATTCCTAACGCTTGGTTGACTGAGCAAAACTGGTTGGTTCGCTCAAGCCGTAGCTACCAAGTGCCATTTGCACACTTCACATTGACATCTACTCTTTACGATATCGATGTACCTGGTTACAAGACAGCTACTAAAAACCGCTTGCGTTTGTTTGACTTGGATTCAGTTGATTCTTCTATCATCGAAGATGGTATCAACTTTGACAAGACAGATATCGCTCGCAACTTGACTCTCTTCCTTTACCCAGATGACAGCGACAAGCAAGGTGAATTGCTCCGTATCTTCCAACAATACTTCATGGTTTCAAACGGTGCACAATTGATCATCGACGAAGCAATCGAAAAAGGAAGCAACTTGCATGACCTTGCGGACTATGCAGTTGTACAAATCAATGATACTCACCCATCAATGGTGATTCCTGAATTGATCCGTCTTTTGACTGCGCGTGGTATCGAACTTGATGAAGCAATCTCTATCGTTCGTAGCATGACTGCCTACACGAACCACACAATCCTTGCTGAAGCCCTTGAAAAATGGCCTCTTGAATTCTTGGAAGAAGTGGTTCCTCACTTGGTACCAATCATCAAAGAATTGGACCGTCGTGTGAAGGCAGAATACAAAGACCCAGCTGTTCAAATCATCGATGAGAGCGGACGCGTTCACATGGCTCACATGGATATCCACTACGGATACAGCGTAAACGGGGTTGCGGCTCTTCACACTGAGATCTTGAAGAACTCAGAGTTGAAAGCTTTCTACGACATCTACCCAGAAAAATTCAACAACAAAACAAACGGTATCACATTCCGTCGTTGGTTTATGCATGCTAACCCAAGCTTGTCTCACTACTTGGATGAAATCATTGGACATGGTTGGCACCATGAAGCAGATGAACTTGAAAAACTCTTGTCATACGAAGACAAGGCTGCTGTCAAAGAAAAATTGGAAAGCATCAAAGCTCACAACAAACGTAAATTGGCTCGTCACTTGAAAGAACACCAAGGTGTGGAAATCAATACAAGCTCTATCTTTGATATCCAAATCAAACGTCTTCACGAGTACAAACGCCAACAAATGAACGCTTTGTATGTCATCCACAAATACCTTGATATCAAGGCTGGTAACATCCCTGCTCGTCCAATCACAGTCTTCTTTGGTGGTAAAGCAGCTCCTGCCTACACAATCGCTCAAGACATCATTCACTTGATCCTTTGCTTGTCAGAAGTGATTGCTAACGATCCAGCAGTAGCTCCACACTTGCAAGTCGTAATGGTTGAAAACTACAACGTTACTGCAGCAAGCTTCTTGATCCCAGCATGTGACATCTCAGAACAAATCTCACTTGCTTCTAAAGAAGCTTCAGGTACTGGTAACATGAAATTCATGTTGAACGGAGCTTTGACTCTTGGTACTATGGACGGAGCTAACGTGGAAATCGCTGAGTTGGTTGGCGACGAAAACATCTACATCTTTGGTGAAGATTCTGAAACTGTTATCGACCTTTACGCAAAAGCAGCATACAAATCAAGCGAATTCTACGCTCGTGAAGCTATCAAACCATTGGTTGACTTCATCGTCAGCGATGCTGTTCTTGCAGTAGGTAAGAAAGAACGCTTGGAACGTCTTTACAACGAATTGATCAACAAAGACTGGTTCATGACTCTCCTTGACTTGGAAGACTACATCAAAGTCAAAGAGCAAATGCTTGCTGACTACGAAGACCGTGACGCATGGTTGGATAAAGTCATCGTTAACATTGCTAAAGCAGGATTCTTCTCATCTGACCGTACAATCGCTCAGTACAACGAAGATATCTGGCACTTGAACTAATAATTACATAATTTAAACCCGTACCTTGAAGGTGCGGGTTTTGTCTTATCTGAAAAATTGGTTTACAAAGCTTTCCCAAGCAGAATCTCTGCTTCGATGGTAATCTCAGTCAGTTGGCTCCAGTCAATATTGGTATGATCAACGTGGAAGAGGAGAGGCGTCATGGCAAGCAGGGCTTGGCGTTGCTCTGCTGTGATAGGTTTTATTAAGGAAGCTATTTGGCTAGATTGGATGCTGAAGTGTTCTTGGAAATGTTCTTTGATATCTTGGTTGGAATAGTCCTTCTTTGTCAGCTGGTCCTGCACCATTTGGCGGATTTCTTTGAGGTGATTTTCAGTTGGGATGACCTTGATCAAGATACCATCTTTGGATAGAACACGACGGAATTCTCCATAGTTAGCAGGCGAAAAGATATCAAGCAGGATATCCATGCTGGCGTCTTTTATAGGGAGGCGAGCCAGGTCTCCAACAAACCAGTTGACCGCCCAGTTGGGTTCGCTCTTGGCAGCGATTTGAACGGAATCTTTGGAAATATCAAAGGCGTAGAAAGTTTTGTCAGGATGACTTTCTTGGAGTTTACGAGAGTAAAATCCTTCGCCACAACCGATATCCAAGACTGTTTTTGCGGATGGATTAGTTGTTAGTAAGTTCGAGATACCTTCTAAAATAGCCTGATAAAAGCCAGCCTCAAGTATTTGCTGGCGATTTTGGAAGTTTTCCTTGTCGTAGTTGGCAGATTGCTTGATTTGAGGAGCTAGATTGACATAGCCGAATTTTGCCAAGTCAAAAGAATGGCGGTTGCTACACTTGAGACTAGTTTCGACCAAGGTCAGATTTTCTTGGCAGATGGGGCAGGCAAAGGCACTGGTAGCAGCAAAGCGTTGGAGTTTGGGTTTGAGGTTTGTATTCATAGTTTTAGTCTAGCAAAAAAAGGACTGGATGGCAAATGCCTCCAGTCTGCTTTTTTAGTATGTAAGAACAAAGTATTTTTTCTTTCCGCGGCGGATAACAGTTAGTTCGTTTTCTAACTTATCTGCGTCACTCAAGACATAGTCAAGGTCTTGGATACGGTCGCCGTTGACGTAGATAGCTCCGTTTTGGACGTCTTCACGGGCTTGGCGTTTGGAGTTCACCACACCAGATGACACAAGGAGTTCCACGATATTGTGGTTTTCGTCTGCTTGTACTTGGTAGTTTGGCACACCACGAAGTCCTTGTTTGAGTTCTTTAACAGAAAGGTTTTTGATGTTTCCTGCAAAGAGTTGCTCTGTGATATTGAGGGCTTCCTTGTAGGCTTCTTCGCCATGAACAAGAGTCACGACTTCACGAGCCAAGATTTTCTGAGCCAAGCGTTCGTGTGGAGCTGCTTCAAATTGTTTACGGATGTCTTCAATCTCGTCCAGTGACAAGAAGGTAAAAATCTTCAAGAAGCGAACAGCGTCTGCATCCATGACGTTCATCCAGAATTGGTACATTTCGTATGGGGAAGTCTTTTCAGGATTGAGCCAGACTGCGTTTCCTTCTGATTTACCAAATTTCTTACCAGTTGCATCTGTGATGAGTGGCACAGTAATCACGTGACCAGTCTTGTCAGCCTTACGACGAAGCAATTCGGTACCAGCTGTCATATTTCCCCACTGGTCAGAACCACCGATTTGTAGCGTTACGTTGTGCTCTTGGTTAAGGACAAAGAAGTCATAACCTTGCATGATTTGGTAGGCAAACTCAGTGTAAGAAATCCCTGTTTCAATCCGTTTTTTCACAGACTCCTTACTCATCATGTAGTTGACAGTGAAGTATTTTCCGATATCACGGAGGAAGTCAATGAAGCTGATGCTGCCAAACCAGTCGTAGTTGTTGACCATGACAGCTTTATTTTCACCATTTTCAAAGTCAAGAAAACGAGAAAGTTGTCCTTGGATAGACTTGACCCAGCCCTCTACTGTGTCTTTTGTTTGGAGACTACGCTCAGCATCTTTGAAGGACGGATCTCCGATGAGACCTGTGGCACCGCCAACGAGCGCATAAGGTTTGTGACCTGCTAGTTGTAAACGACGACTGGTCAAGATTGCGACAAGGTGACCGAGGTGAAGGCTGTCAGCAGTTGGATCGTAGCCAGTATAATAAGAAACTTGACCTTCTTCTAGGGCTTTGCGCAAAGCTTCTTCATCAGTCGTCTGAAAAATCAAACCACGCTCTTTTAGCTCATCAAAAATGTGCATGTGTCTTTTCTCCTTTTTAAAATATTGTTTCTACCTATTGTATCACAAACTTGGGCAATAGCCTAGTAGAATAGGGAAGAAAGTGGCTATTTTATTGAAAGTTTTCCTTTTATGGTATAATAAAGAAAGCGAGGACATTCATGAAAGAAAGAATTAATGAATTAAAAACAAGAATGCTGCATTTTTTCAAGCAGCTAATGCAACGAATTGCAAAATGGAAGAAAAGACTAGCAGACAAACTAGCTAATATGAAAACTAGTAAAAAGGGGACTTCTTCTGATAAAGTTAGAAGGGCAGGGTCTATTTTTGCTAAGGTTTTGAGTGGGTTTAAAATAGTCTTTAACACTCTCTTTATCCTAGGTTTTATCGGTGGACTGTTTGGCGCTGGTGTGGCTATGGGTTATGGAGTTGCTCTATTTGACAAGGCCCAGGTGCCTCAAGCAGAAGAGTTGGTCAAGCAAGTGAAGGATATTGCCTCTATCTCAGAAATCACTTATTCTGACGGCAGTACCATTGCCTCGATTGAAGGTGATTTGTTGCGCACTTCAGTCGCTTCAGATGCTATATCAGACAACCTTAAGAAAGCTATTGTTGCGACAGAGGACGAGCATTTCAATGAGCACAAGGGAGTTGTGCCTAAGGCCGTTATTCGTGCGACCTTGGGAACCTTTGTCGGTCTAGGCTCGTCTAGTGGTGGTTCGACCTTGACCCAGCAGGTCATCAAGCAACAAGTAGTGGGGGATGCTCCAACTCTAGCTCGTAAGGCTAAAGAGATTATTGATGCTCTTGCTTTAGAAAGGGCCATGGGTAAGGATGAGATTTTGACAACCTACCTTAACATAGCTCCTTTTGGTCGCAATCATAAAGGTCAAAATATTGCAGGTGCCCAGCAGGCTGCAGAAGGAATCTTTGGGGTCAATGCTTCGGATTTAACGGTCCCTCAAGCTGCCTTTATCGCAGGGTTGCCACAGAGTCCAATCAGTTATTCTCCTTATGAATCTGATGGTAGTATGAAGAGTGATGAGGACATGGCTCTGGGAATCAAGCGTGCCAAGGATGTCCTCTACAACATGTACCGGACAGGGGCTCTAAGTCAGGAAGACTACGATAAGTACAAAGATTATGACTTTAAGAAAGATTTCCTACCATCAGGTAGTGTTAGTGGGACTTCGCGTGACTATCTCTACTATGCAACCTTGGCAGAAGCTACTGACCGCATGTACGACTACCTCGTCCAACGAGATAATGTCTCTGCGCAAGAATTAAAGAATGAGTCCATTCAGAAATCCTATCGTGATTTAGCAACTAAGGAAATTGAAAATGGTGGATATAAGATTACGACAACTATCAATAAAAATGTTCATGCAGCGATGCAAAATGCGGTTGCGACCTACGGTTATCTGCTAGATGATTCGACAGGCCAGCCTGAGGTGGGGAATGTCCTCATGGACAACCAAACGGGAGCTATCCTTGGATTTGTTGGTGGTCGTAATTATCAAGAAAATCAGAACAATCACGCTATCGATACCAAGCGTTCTCCAGCTTCAACCACGAAACCTATATTGGCCTATGGTATCGCTATTGACCAAGGTTTGATGGGAAGTGCAAGTATCTTGTCAAACTATCCAACCAACTTTTCAAATGGGAATCCCATCATGCATGTCAATAGTCCTGGTACAGGCATGATGACATTGGGAGAAGCCCTTAACTACTCATGGAATATCCCAGCCTACTGGACTTATCGTACGCTTCGAGAGAAGGGCGTTGATGTCAAGGGCTATATGGAAAAAATGGGTTACGAAATCCCAGAATATGGGATTGAAAGTTTACCGATGGGTGGGGGGATTGACGTTACAGTTGCCCAGCATACCAACGGGTATCAAACTCTGGCCAACAACGGAGTTTACCATAAGAAACATATGATCACGAAGATCGAGTCAACGGATGGTCGAGTGGTATACGAGCACAAGGATGAGCCTGTCCAAGTTTATTCAAAAGCGACAGCAACCATCATGCAAAGTCTCCTTCGGGATGTCATTTCATCTCGGATTACTTCTAGCTTCCAGACCGACTTGGCTTCTATCAATCCAGGTCTTGCTCGTGCTGACTGGATCGGAAAAACTGGTACGACCAATGAAGATGAGAATATGTGGCTCATGCTTTCTACACCTCGCTTGACCTTGGGTGGCTGGTTAGGTCACGATGACAACCGACCACTTGCCAAAGGAGCAGGCCACTACCGCAATGCCAACTATATGGTCCACTTGGTCAATGCTATTCAGCAAGCTGAACCTGGAATATGGGGGAATGAGCGCTTTAATCTGGATCCAAGTGTGACCAAGTCACAAGTTCTCCGATCTACAGGACAAAAACCAGGCAAAGTTTCCATCAATGGGAAAGAAATAGAAGTTTCTGGATCAACAGTAACGAGCTACTGGGCGACTAAAGAAGGCGCCCCAGTGACCACCTATCGCTTTGCTATTGGAGGAAGCGATGCAGATTATCTGAACGCGTGGAAGAATATTCTAGGGAGCATTCCAGCAGTGACTCCTCCAAGCTCAAACAGTAGCTCAAGTTCAAGCAGTGGCTCAAGTTCAAGCAGTAGCTCTGGAAGTTCAAGTTCGAGTGGAAATACTCAAAGTGGTTCTTCAGGACGTTCACGTCTATTTAATCGTTAAGAAAGAGTGGTAGCAAGGTTAGTAATTTCTCCTTGTTGCTACTTTTTTCTTTGTTGGTTTCGTGTTACAATAATAATATGAATCATTATCAGAAAAAGATTGTTAAGGGAACAGTATACTCGCTACTCTCAGGCCTAATCTGGGGGATTTGTGGGATTTTAGGAGAGTATTTTTTCACTCATTATCCAGTGTCTTCTGGATGGATTACTTCTATGCGTTTACTAGTGGCGGGGAGTTTGGTTTTAGGTCTATCTGCCTTTCAGTTGCGTAGCCGTTTGTTGGATACCTGGCGTGATAAGAAAAATTATCTACCTTTTTTAGCCTATGCTATTCTAGGTATTTTTTCTGTGCAGTTTTTCTTTTATCTCTGCGTTGAGTATTCCAATGCGACGACGGCGACCATTTTGCAATTTATCAGCCCTGTTTTTATCCTGTTTTACAATCGAATCATTTACCAGAAGAAAGCTTCGATTACAGCTGTTTTCTATGTTTTGATTGCCATGCTAGGTGTTTTTTTGATGGCTACAAAAGGAGATTTGTCCCAATTATCCATGACTCCTTTGGCTCTAGTGACAGGTTTGCTCAGTGCAGTAGGGGTCATGTTTAATGTTATCCTTCCCCAACGCTTTGCACGGCGCTACGGATTTGTTCCGACTGTTGGTTGGGGGATGATTCTGGCAGGGCTCTTTAGTAATTTCCTCTACCCTATTTATCGGATAAGTTTTCAAGTGGATCTGGTAAGTGTGCTGATTTGTCTGACGATTGCCGTGTTTGGTACTGCTTTTGCCTTCTTCCTATCTATGAAGGCTGTGTCACTTGTTTCCCCACTGGTTGTATCGGTGGTGAGTGCTAGCGAACCGCTCTCTTCAGCTTTATTAAGTGTTCTTTTTCTGGGATTGGTCATGGATGGTTTTTTGGCCTTGGCTATGGTGTTGATTATCGTTCCGATGATTTTCTTATCTGTAGAAGAAGCAAAACAAGCCCGGTAAAGATGATTATTTGATAGTTGAGGCTTCAAATTTGAAGCCTTTTTTGGTAGAATAGGTATCATTATAACGAACCAGGAGGCACCTATGACTGCTACAAAAATGAACGCTCAAGAAATTATCCAATTTATCGCCAATGCGGAAAAGAAAACCAGTGTCAAAGTAACCTTTGAAGGACAACTCGCAACTGCTATACCAAGCTCTGTTGTCAAACTAGGAAATGTTTTATTCGGAGACTGGAAGGATGTCGCTCCGCTTCTTGAAGGTTTAGTAGAAAATCAAGATTACGTTGTCGAGCAAGATGCTCGTAATTCTGCAGTTCCTTTGTTAGATAAACGTGCTATCAACGCTCGTATCGAGCCAGGTGCTATTATCCGTGACCAGGTGGAAATTGGTGACAATGCTGTTATCATGATGGGAGCTGTTATCAATATCGGTGCTGAAATCGGTTCTGGAACCATGATTGACATGGGTGCCATCCTTGGTGGCCGTGCTATCGTTGGAAAAAACAGCCACGTTGGTGCAGGTGCAGTTTTGGCGGGTGTGATTGAGCCAGCTAGCGCAGATCCAGTCCGTGTCGGAGACAATGTTCTTATCGGTGCCAATGCAGTGGTGATCGAAGGAGTCCAAATCGGTAGTGGTTCAGTTGTTGCAGCAGGAGCTATTGTTACCCAAGATGTTCCAGAAAACGTAGTGGTAGCAGGTGTTCCGGCTCGTATCATTAAAGAGATCGATGCCCAAACCCAACAAAAAACAGCGCTTGAGGATGCGCTTCGTACCTTGTAAAAATAAAAAGAGGCGGATACTTCTTCCAGCCTCTTTCTTCTATCAAAAGGAGGATCGATAGATGTTAGATTTGATTCAGACTAGACGAGATTTACACCAGATTCCAGAGATTGGCTTGGAAGAGTTCAAGACACAGGCTCATTTGCTGGATGTGATTGAAAAATTGACTACGGGCAAGGATTTTGTTCAAATTCGAACTTGGCGAACAGGTATTCTGGTTTATTTGCAGGGAAGTCAGCCGGAGCGAACCATTGGTTGGAGAACAGACATTGATGGCCTGCCTATCGTCGAACAAACAGGTCTACCTTTTGCTTCTCAACACCAAGGTCGCATGCATGCCTGTGGCCATGATTTTCACATGACCATTGCCTTGGGCTGTCTCGAGCGTGCTCTTGAGGAGCAACCCAAGAATAATTTGCTCTTCCTATTTCAGCCTGCTGAAGAAAATGAAGCTGGTGGGATGCTCATGTATGAGGATGGTGCTTTTGGAGATTGGTTGCCAGACCAGTTTTATGGTCTCCATGTTCGTCCGGATCTGAAGGTTGGACAGATTGCGACCAATACACATACTCTCTTTGCAGGGACTTGTGAGGTGAAGGTTCGTTTCAAAGGAAAAGGAGGACACGCAGCTTTTCCGCATGAAGCCAATGACGCCTTGGTGGCTGCTAGTTACTTTGTGACACAGGTACAGTCAGTTGTTAGCCGCAATGTCAATCCAATCGAGGGAGCGGTGGTGACCTTTGGCCTTTTCCAAGCTGGAACAACCAACAATGTCATTACAGACACAGCATTTTTACATGGAACTATTCGCGCCTTGACTCAGGACATGAGCCTCTTGGTACAAAAAAGAGTCAAGACAGTCGCAGAAGGTGTTGCAGCAGCCTTTGATATGGAAGTCGAAGTAGAACTCAAGCAAGGAGGCTACCTACCTGTTGAGAACAATCCAGCCTTGGCGCGTGAACTGATGGACTTTTTTGAAGAGAAAGACGGAATCGAGTTGATTGATATCGAGCCTGCTATGACCGGTGAGGACTTTGGCTATCTCCTTTCGAAGGTAGATGGCGTTATGTTCTGGCTAGGTATCGATAGTCTTTATGCCCTTCATCACCCTCAGATGAGTCCTAAGGAAGAAGCCTTAGCCATTGGAGTAGATGCGGTCTCTAGTTTCCTGAAAAAGAAGGCAGCAGAGTAGAGGAATTGTCTATGAAAGCAGAACTACGCAAGAAAATTTTGCAAGAAATGAAGACTCTATCTCAGGAGCAAAAACAGCCTATGGATCGAGCTTTAACCGAGCGTTTCTTACAACACCCCTTTTACCAAAAAGCCAAGACCATCGCAACCTATCTCTCCTTCCCTCATGAATTTCAAACGCAAGAATTGATCGAGCGAGCGCTGAAGGACGATAAAAAGGTTCTGATACCCAAAACCTATCCCAAGGGACGGATGGAGTTTGTGGTCTATGATCCGCAGCAGTTGGTAAAAACTTCCTTTGGTTTACTGGAACCGCAAGGAGACTTGGAAGTGATGGAACCGTCTCAGATTGATTTAATTCATGTTCCGGGTTTGGCTTTTACAACAGAGGGCTATCGGATTGGATATGGCGGAGGCTACTACGACCGCTATCTGGAACATTTTGCTGGGCAGAGCCTGAGTACAATCTATCCTTGTCAAGTTCAGGAGTTTAACTCGGAAAACCATGATATTCCCGTACAGGAGGTGTTAATCTATGAAGGAAATCTTTGATAAACGTTATCCTGTTACTAGTTTCTTCCTCCTAGTAACCGCATTGGTCTTTCTCTTGATGTTGGTTCTTACAGGTTTAAATTTTGAACGAGCAGATACCTTGCTTCAGTTTGGAGCCATGTATGGACCGATCATTCGCCTGTTCCCTGAGCAGATATGGCGCCTCTTTTCGGCTATATTTGTGCACATTGGATGGGAGCATTTCATTGTCAATATGATTTCACTCTACTTTCTTGGACAACAGGTGGAGGAGATTTTCGGCTCTAAGCAATTTTTCCTTCTTTATCTCTTATCAGGAATGATGGGCAATCTCTTTGTTTTTGCTTTCACACCGAAAGTCCTAGCAGCAGGTGCCTCCACTTCTCTCTATGGATTATTTGCTGCGATTATCGTTTTGCGCTATGCGACTCGCAGCCCCTATATCCAGCAGTTGGGGCAATCCTACCTGACGCTTTTCGTGATAAATATCATTGGAAGTATTCTGATTCCAGGAATCAGCCTAGCTGGGCATATTGGTGGCGCAGTAGGCGGTGCTTTTCTAGCAGTCATTTTTCCAGTCAAACGGGAGAGAAAGATGTATAGTACCAGCCAGCGAATCGGAGCAACTGTACTTTTTATCGCACTAGCCGTTTTCCTTTGCTATAAGGGAATGAGCTATGTGTAGGGGGGAATAGTTAAATGAGCACCGATTCGGTTGCTAATAAGTCATCTGCAAAGATGGCTTTTTTATTGCAAGCTTCAACAAAAAACAAAGCCCTTATTAAGAGCTTTGTTTTTCTTCTATTCCCCCTCAGATAACTCTTTCCCAAGTTGGATGAGGTAGTCTTTCAAGTCGTCTTTGACTTGTGGGTGTTTGAGCGCGTAGTCGATGGATGTTTTCATAAAGCCAAACTTATCTCCGACATCGTAACGAGCCCCTTTGAACTCACGAGCAAATACACGTTGTGTTTTATTGAGGGTATCGATTGCATCTGTCAGCTGAATTTCATTTCCTGCACCTGGAGCTTGGTTTTCGAGGATTTGGAAAATTTCAGGCGTGAGGAGGTAGCGTCCGATGATAGCAAGGTCGCTAGGAGCATCCTCTGGTGCAGGTTTTTCAACGAAGGTTTCAACGCTGTAAAGGCCGTCTTTCCCTTCTCCTTGCGGAGCAATAACCCCATAAGCAGATACTTCGTCATGAGGGACTGGCATGACAGCGATAGTAGACGCGTGGGTACGCTCGTAGTCATCCATGAGTTGTTTGGTAAGTGGAACAGCCTTTTCGTCTGTGATATCCATCAAGTCATCACCAAGCATAACGACAAAAGGTTCATTTCCGACGAAAGCTTTGGCTTGCAAAACAGCATCTCCGAGACCACGTGGATGCGTTTGGCGGATAAAATGCAGGCGCATGCCGGTTGTCTCATCAACCAGCTTCAAAAGATCGGTTTTCCCTTTTTCTTTAAGGTTATATTCCAATTCGAAGTTTGAATCGAAATGGTCCTCGATAGAACGTTTTGACTTACCCGTAACAACCAAAATGTCTTCAATTCCAGACTTGAGGGCTTCTTCAACGATAAACTGGATAGTGGGCTTGTCTACGATTGGCAACATTTCCTTGGCCAAGGCCTTAGTTGCTGGGAGGAAGCGGGTTCCCAATCCAGCGGCTGGGATGACTGCTTTTCTGACTTTTTGTTTCATAATGTTCCTTTCTATAAGGGTCTAAGACCATTCGTTTTCTGCTTTAAATTCATTGTTCATGATGTCAGTGATGGCTTCTTTGATATTGACACCTTCGTAGATAACTCGGTAAATAGCCTGTGTGATTGGCATGTAGACACCCAATTCCTGAGCCAGTTCGTAAGCTGCTCGAGTTGTTGAAATGCCTTCGATGACCATACCCATGTTTGCTTCGATGTCTGCGAGGGATTCTCCACGACCGAGAGCATCACCAGCTCTCCAGTTACGAGAGTGAACAGATGTCCCCGTTACGATCAAGTCACCAACTCCAGAAAGACCGCTATAAGTTAGGGGACTAGCCCCAAGAGCCACCCCTAGACGGGTGATTTCTGCTAATCCTCGAGCGATGATGGCTGCCTTGGCATTGTCGCCAAATCCTAGACCATGCAATGCTCCTGCACCAACTGCAATGATGTTTTTAAGAGCACCAGCGGTTTCAACACCGATAACATCCGTATTGGTATAGAGGCGGAAGTAGTGATTGCTAAAGAGATTTTGGACGTACTGGGCAGTTTCAAGATCTTTAGAGGCTGCCGTAATCAAGGTGATATCGCGTACAATAGTTTCCTCAGCATGGCTAGGTCCTGAAACAACAACGACTTCACTACGGAGGTCAGCTGGAATTTCCTCTTCAAGAATAGTCGATAGGCGTTTGTGGCTATCTGGTTCCAATCCTTTGGAGGCATGCATGATGACAACCTTGTGATTGAGCACCTTTGCTACTTGTTGGGCAACCAGTCTCGTTACTTTTGTTGGGACTACAAATAAAACAGCATCCACATCCTTTAGTGTTTCTTCTAAATCATGATAGGCTTTGATTTTTTCGTCGAGTAGGATATCTTTGAAATAGCGTTTGTTTGTATGTTGGTTATTGATTTCATCAATTTGGTCAGAAATATTTCCCCAAATTCGAACTTCGTGTCCATTGTCGTTTAGGACCTGCGAAAGGGCAGTTCCCCAAGAACCAGGACCCAAGACAGCGATGGTTTGTTTCTTCATCTTTTCCTCCTTGTAAGAGTTCTTCCTTTCATTTTACCATAAAAAGCCTTTTCATGCATCACCTGTAGATGAAAGCGCACTAATTTATAACAAGGAGACTTCTTTGACAAGATGCCTCTTTTTTGCTAGAATAGCATCAATATGAACGAATGAGAAGGAGCTGACGCAGGATGTCGCTCCCTTTATCTATTTTATTAGGAGGAAATATGCTCATTAAAAAAATAAAAACCTATAAATGGCAGGCCTTGGCATCCTTAATGATGACAGGCTTGATGGTTGCGAGCTCGCTCTTGCAACCGCGCTATTTGCAAGAGGTGTTAGAGGCTTTGTTGGCCGGTCAAAATGAGGCTATTTATAGTATTGGCGCTTGGCTGATAGGAGTAGCCCTAGTCGGTCTGGTTGCAGGTGGGGTCAATGTAACGCTTGCAGCCTACATTGCTCAAGGAGTGTCTTCGGATCTTCGGGAAGACGCCTTTCGCAAGATTCAGACTTTTTCTTATGCCAATATCGAGCAGTTTAATGCCGGCAACCTTGTCGTCCGTATGACCAATGATATTAACCAAATTCAGAACGTGGTGATGATGGCTTTTCAAATTCTCTTCCGTCTCCCTCTTCTCTTTATCGGTTCCTTTATCTTGGCGGTTCACACTCTTCCGTCACTTTGGTGGGTCATTGTCCTCATGGTGCTCCTAATCTTTGCACTAACAGCCATCATGATGGGAATGATGGGACCACGATTTGCTAAGTTTCAAACCCTTCTTGAACGGATCAATGCTATCGCCAAGGAAAATCTACGTGGTGTGCGCGTAGTCAAATCCTTTGTACAAGAAAAAGCACAATTTGACAAATTTACTGAGGTTTCAGATGAACTTCTCGGACAAAATCTTTATATCGGTTATGCCTTCTCAGTTATAGAACCTGTTATGATGCTAGTCGGCTATGGAGCGGTCTTCCTCTCTATCTGGTTGGTGGCAGGCATGGCTCAGTCAGATCCATCTGTAGTGGGCTCGATTGCTTCCTTTATCAACTATCTCAGCCAGATTATCTTTACCATTATCATGGTTGGATTTTTAGGAAATTCTGTCAGTCGTGCCATGATTTCCTTGCGTCGTATCCGCGAGATTCTAGATACCGAGCCAGCGATGACCTTTAAAGATCTCCCAGATGAAGAGTTAGAAGGAAGGCTCTCTTTTGAAAATGTAACCTTCACCTATCCTAATGATGATGAGCCTATGCTGAAGAATGTAACCTTTGATGTTGCGCCTGGTCAGATGGTGGGTGTGGTTGGGGCGACTGGAGCAGGGAAGTCCACTCTAGCTCAGTTAATTCCACGACTGTTTGATCCACAGGAGGGATCTATCAAGATTGGTGGCAAGGATATTCGAGATATCAGCGAGGGAACCTTGCGTAAAACAGTTTCCATCGTCTTGCAACGTGCTATTCTCTTTAGTGGGACCATTGCAGATAATCTTCGTCAAGGAAAAGGCAATGCCAGCGTGTCAGAAATGGAACGTGCAGCACGGATTGCTCAAGCCAGCGAATTTATCGGACGCATGGAAAACAAATTTGAGAGTCAGGTCGAAGAACGAGGCACCAACTTTTCTGGTGGACAAAAGCAACGGATGTCGATTGCCCGTGGGATTGTCAGCAATCCCCGAATCCTGATTTTTGACGATTCGACTTCAGCCTTGGATGCTAAGTCAGAGAGACTCGTGCAGGAAGCTTTGAATAAAGATCTGAAAGGGACAACAACCATTATCATCGCTCAAAAGATCAGTTCAGTCGTCCATGCAGACAAGATTTTGGTCTTGGACCAAGGACGCTTGATTGGAGAAGGACGGCATGCAGATTTGGTAGCTAACAATGCCGTCTACCGCGAAATCTACGAAACACAAAAGGGAAAGGAGGAATAAAATGAAAACCGTTCGATTTTTCTGGAATTATTTTAAAGTTTACAAGTTCTCCTTTGTCATTGTGATTCTGATGGTTGCAGTTGCGACGATTGCCCAAGCCCTCTTTCCAGTTTTTTCAGGTCAAGCAGTGACGGAGCTCGCTAACCTAGTTCTAGCTTATCAAAATGGAACTTCCGAACTAGCCTGGCAGAGTTTGTCAGCTCTGATGCTGAATCTAGCTCTGGTTGTTCTCGCATTAGTGGTATCCAGTTTGATTTACATGACCTTGATGACCCGTGTGATTGCTGAGTCAACAAATGAGATGCGTAAGGGCCTCTTTGGCAAACTTTCTCGTTTAACGGTTTCTTTCTTTGACCGCCATCAGGATGGTGACATCCTCTCTCGCTTTACGAGTGACTTGGATAACATCCTTCAAGCCTTCAATGAAAGCCTAGTTCAGGTCATGAGCAATATTGCTCTTTACATCGGTTTGATTTTTGTCATGTTTTCAAGAAATGTGACGCTAGCCCTGATAACAGTAGCCAGCACCCCAGTGGCCTTTCTCATGTTGGTTTTCATCGTGAAGATGGCCCGCAAGTACACCAATCTCCAGCAAAAAGAGGTTGGGAAACTCAACGCCTACATGGATGAGAGTATTTCTGGACAGAAAGCTGTTATCGTACAAGGAATTCAAGATGATATCGTAGCAGGCTTTGTGGAGCAAAATGAGCGCGTGCGCAAGGCAACCTTTAAAGGGAGAATGTTCTCAGGCATCCTCTTTCCAGTTATGAATGGGATGAGCTTGGTCAATACGGCCATCGTTATTTTTGCAGGTTCTGCGGTCTTGCTGAACGATCCAAGTATCGAAACAACGACAGCCCTAGGTTTGATTGTCATGTTTACCCAATTTTCTCAGCAGTACTACCAGCCGATTATCCAGGTGGCTGCGAGTTGGGGGAGCCTCCAGTTGGCCTTTACTGGGGCAGATCGTATCCAAGAAATGTTCGATGCAGAAGAAGAGATTCGTCCGCAAAATGCGCCTGCCTTTACGGAGTTGCGAGAAGGTGTTGAAATCAGTCATATTGATTTCTCTTATGTACCAGACAAGCCGATTTTAAAAGATGTTAGCATTTCAGCTCCTAAGGGGCAGATGATAGCAGTTGTCGGTCCGACTGGCTCAGGTAAAACGACCATCATGAACCTCACCAATCGTTTCTACGATGTGGATGCAGGTAGCATTTCCTTTGATGGCAAAGACATCCGTGACTACGACTTGGACAGTCTGCGGAGCAAGGTCGGGATTGTCTTGCAGGATTCGGTCTTGTTTAGCGGAACGATCCGAGACAATATCCGCTTTGGTGTGCCAGATGCCAGTCAGGAAATGGTCGAAGCAGCTGCCAAGGCAACTCATATTCATGACTACATTGAAAGCTTGCCTGACAAGTATGATACCCTTATTGATGATGAGCAAAATATCTTCTCGACTGGGCAGAAACAATTGATTTCCATCGCTCGGACCTTGATGACAGATCCCCAAGTCCTAATCCTAGATGAAGCGACTTCCAATGTGGATACCGTAACAGAAAGCAAAATCCAGCATGCTATGGAGGCAGTTGTAGCAGGACGAACCAGTTTTGTCATTGCCCATCGTCTCAAGACCATCCTCAATGCCGATCAGATTATTGTCCTCAAAGATGGAGAGGTCATTGAACGTGGAAATCATCACGAGTTGCTCAAACTCGGCGGTTTCTACTCAGAACTGTATCACAATCAATTTGTCTTCGAATAAAAAAGAAGTTGTCCTCGTTGGGCAGCTTTTTCTTATCCATAAAAAATACTTATCAGGGTCTTTAAAAAAACATATTAGACAGGAAAGGGTTGGAGTGGTAAGATAAGACTGTCGCAAGAAAATCGAAAGGAGACACATCATGGCTAGAACGGTTGTAGGAGTTGCTGCGAATCTATGTCCTGTAGATGCAGAAGGGAAAAACATCCACTCATCTGTATCCTGTAAATTTGCAGAGAGCATTCGTCAAGTCGGTGGTCTTCCTTTGGTCATTCCAGTAGGAGATGAGTCACTTGTCCATGATTACGTAGAAATGATTGATAAGCTTATCTTAACTGGAGGACAAAATGTTCATCCTCAGTTTTATGGTGAGAAAAAAACCATTGATAGTGATGATTATAATCTTGTTCGTGATGAGTTTGAGCTCGCTCTTCTACAAGAAGCGTTACGTCAGAACAAGCCAATCTTAGCCATTTGTCGTGGTGTCCAGCTCGTCAACGTTGCCTTTGGTGGAACCCTCAATCAAGAAATTGAAGGACACTGGCAGGGGCTTCCTTTTGGAACGTCACATTCCATTGAAACGGTTGATGGAAGCCTTGTGTCGAAATTGTTTGGTAAAACTAGTCAGGTTAATTCAGTTCATCGTCAGAGTATTAAAGACTTGGCTCCAAGTTTCCGTGTAACAGCAGTAGATCCCCGCGACCAAACGATTGAAGCAATCGAATCTATCGATGAACACCGTATTATCGGCTTGCAGTGGCATCCAGAGTTTCTAGTCAACGAGGAAGATGGGAACTTAGAATTATTTGAGTATTTATTGAATGAATTGTAACGACTAGAATCCTAGTCGGTTTTTATTCGTAGGGTTTGATGCTTCAAGTTTTTTAATTTTATACAATTTTACGCAAACGTTTGAATTATGATAAAATTTGAGGAAATTCAGTATAAAAACTTGAAAAAATCCAAGGTAAGCGTTATGATAGAAAAGAAGAAATTTTGGAGGAATACTATGTCACATATTAAATTTGATTATTCAAAAGTGTTAGACAAATTTGTTGCACCACATGAAGTGGAATACATGCAAGCACAAGTTACAGCAGCAGACGAATTGATCCGTAAAGGAACTGGTGCTGGTAGCGACTTCTTGGGTTGGTTGGATCTTCCTGAAAACTATGACCGCGAAGAATTTGACCGCATCTTGAAAGCTGCTGAACAAATCAAAGCAGACAGCGATGTTTTGGTTGTTATCGGTATTGGTGGATCATACCTTGGAGCGAAAGCTGCCATTGACTTCTTGAACCACCACTTTGCAAACTTGCAAACAAAAGAAGAACGCAAAGCTCCACAAATCCTTTACGCTGGAAACTCAATCTCATCTACTTACCTTGCTGACTTGGTAGAGTATGTTGCAGACAAAGACTTCTCAGTAAACGTGATTTCTAAATCAGGTACAACAACTGAACCAGCGATTGCTTTCCGTGTCTTTAAAGAACTCTTGGTTAAGAAATACGGACAAGAAGAAGCAAACAAACGTATCTACGCAACAACTGACCGCCAAAAAGGTGCTGTTAAGGTTGAAGCAGACGCTAATGGTTGGGAAACATTTGTTGTTCCAGATGATATCGGTGGACGCTTCTCAGTATTGACAGCTGTTGGTTTGCTTCCAATTGCAGCATCAGGTGCAGACATCAAAGCCCTTATGGAAGGTGCGAATGCAGCTCGTAAAGACTACACTTCAGACAAGATTGCTGAAAATGAAGCTTACCAATACGCAGCAGTTCGTAACATCCTTTACCGCAAAGGCTACGCTACTGAAATCTTGGTAAACTATGAGCCATCACTTCAATACTTCTCAGAATGGTGGAAACAATTGGCTGGTGAGTCAGAAGGGAAAGACCAAAAAGGTATTTACCCAACTTCAGCAAACTTCTCAACTGACTTGCACTCACTTGGTCAATTTATCCAAGAAGGAACTCGTATCATGTTTGAAACAGTTGTCCGTGTGGACAAACCACGTAAGAACGTGATCATTCCTACTTTGGAAGAAGACCTTGACGGACTTGGTTACCTTCAAGGAAAAGACGTTGACTTTGTAAACAAAAAAGCAACTGACGGTGTTCTTCTTGCCCACACTGACGGTGATGTGCCAAACATGTACGTAACTCTTCCTGAGCAAGACGCTTTCACTCTTGGTTACACGATTTACTTCTTCGAATTGGCAATTGCCCTTTCAGGTTACTTGAATGCCATCAACCCATTTGACCAACCAGGTGTTGAAGCATACAAACGAAATATGTTTGCCCTTCTTGGGAAACCAGGATTTGAAGAATTGAGCAAAGAGCTTAACGCTCGTCTATAATAGAATAAAAAAGAGTGGTAAAACCACTCTTTTTGCTATTTCTTGAAAAGAGAAATTGGACTCTGGCAAGACTTGTGATATAATATAGAGAGCAAAAAGGCAGACGCCTAGAGACTTTATAGGAGAAGATATGTCAAAAGATATTCGTGTGCGTTATGCACCAAGTCCAACAGGACTACTACACATCGGAAATGCCCGTACAGCATTGTTTAACTACTTGTATGCGCGCCACCATGGTGGAACTTTTATCATCCGTATCGAAGATACTGACCGCAAGCGCCACGTCGAAGACGGTGAACGCTCTCAGCTTGAAAACCTTCGTTGGTTGGGCATGGACTGGGATGAAAGTCCAGAGACTCATGAGAACTATCGCCAATCTGAGCGTTTGGAACTCTATCAAACATACATTGACCAATTGCTAGCCGAAGGAAAAGCCTACAAATCTTACGTTACAGAAGAAGAGTTGGCAGCGGAACGTGAACGTCAAGAAGCAGCTGGGGAAACACCTCGCTACATCAACGAATACCTTGGTATGAGTGAAGAAGAAAAAGCGGCTTATATCGCAGAACGTGAAGCAGCAGGTGTGATTCCAACGGTGCGTTTGGCAGTCAATGAGTCTGGTATTTACAAATGGCATGATATGGTCAAAGGTGATATCGAATTTGAAGGTGGCAATATCGGTGGTGACTGGGTTATCCAAAAGAAAGATGGCTACCCAACTTATAACTTTGCCGTTGTGATTGATGACCACGATATGCAAATCTCTCACGTCATCCGTGGAGATGACCATATTGCTAATACACCAAAACAGCTCATGGTTTATGAAGCGCTTGGATGGGAAGCACCAGAGTTTGGTCACATGACCTTGATTATTAACTCTGAAACTGGTAAGAAGTTATCTAAACGTGATACTAACACCCTTCAGTTTATCGAAGATTACCGTAAGAAAGGGTACCTTCCAGAAGCTGTCTTTAACTTCATTGCCCTTCTTGGATGGAATCCGGGTGGGGAAGACGAAATCTTCTCTCGCGAAGAACTTATCAAGCTCTTTGATGAAAGTCGTCTCAGTAAGTCTCCAGCAGCCTTCGATCAGAAGAAACTAGACTGGATGAGCAATGACTATATTAAGAGAGCTGACTTGGCAACTATCTTTGAAATGGCAAAACCATTCCTAGAAGAAGCAGGACGTTTGACAGATAAGGCGGAGAAATTAGTGGAACTCTACAAACCACAAATGAAGTCAGTAGACGAGATTGTTCCACTGACGGATCTTTTCTTCTCAGATTTCCCAGAGTTGACAGACGCTGAGCGCGAGGTCATGGCAGGAGAAACCGTTCCGGTTGTTCTAGAAGCCTTCAAAGCGAAACTAGAAGCAATGACAGATGAAGAATTTGTAACAGAAAACATCTTCCCACAAATCAAAGCAGTTCAAAAAGAAACAGGTATTAAAGGGAAAAACCTCTTCATGCCGATTCGTATTGCCGTTTCAGGTGAAATGCATGGACCAGAATTACCAGACACCATTTTCTTACTCGGACGTGAAAAGTCAATCCAGCATATTGAAAACATGCTGAAAGAGATTTCTAAATAAAAAGGACTTCCGATGGGCACATGGGAAAAAATGTATGAAGAAGCACGAGCCTTATACAATCCTCATGAAGTTTCTGACTTTGTTTATGCTAACCATGTTGTTGCTGCAGTAGAAGCAGAAGATGGTCAGATCTTCACAGGATTTTGTATGGAGGGCACTTGTGGTGTTTTTCATCTCTGTGCAGAACGAGCGGCTCTCTTCAATATGTATCAATTTTCAGGACAGACCAAAGTTAAGAAAATCCTCGCCTTTCGAGATAAACCTCCCTACGGCGAAGGATCAGGTATGCCCTGTGGCGCTTGCAGAGAATTTCTCTTAGAATTGAATGCTGAAAATAAAGAAGCAGAGTTCATGATGAACTACGAAACAAGAAAAACAATTAAGGTTGCCGAATTGATCCCTTACTGGTGGGGAGAAGAACGTGCGACTAATTGGCAAGATAAATAAAGGGAGTCAGTTTAACTGGCTCTTTTCCCTTCTCTTTTCAGAATTTCGGTAAAGAGGAAAAAAAGTCCTTGACAAAGTAGGAAAAGTAGGTATAATAGAAAGAGTTGAAAAGCTCACGGTCCGTTGGTCAAGGGGTTAAGACACCGCCTTTTCACGGCGGTAACACGGGTTCGAATCCCGTACGGACTATGGTG